>NZ_KB895589.1:0-73210 GCF_000374885.1 Bacillus sp. 105MF
GAACTTACATTACTGCTTTTAAAAGCTCTCCTACTAATGGGATGATTCCACCTAAGAATGATAAAACTGCCATTGCGATTGTCATATTATTTCCTCCTCTTTTTTCGTATTAAGATATGATGATTTTTATAAATAATTGTTAAATAATGAACTTACATAAATGCTTTTAAAAGTTCTTGAACTAATGGAAGTGCTCCACCTACAAATTTTAAAACTGCCATTGCGATTTCCATATTATTTCCTCCTCTTTTTTCGTATTAAGGTATGATAATTTTTATAAATAATTGCGGAATAATGAATTTACATTACTGCTTTTAAAAGTTCTGTTACTAATGGAAGTACTCCACCTAAGAATGTTAAAACTGTCATTGCGATTGTCATATTATTTCCTCCTCTGTTGTTGATGCTAAGATGTGATTTATCTTTATGCTTTTATTATAGTAAGCGCTTACATTTTTATCAATACATTCTTATATGCAATATTGCATATAGGGAGGTAACGAAATATCACATTTTCGCACCTTGTCCTATTTCTTCAACTTTTGGTAAAGAATCTGCGTGTACAAATGAAGCGTTAAATGCTAAAGATCCACAAACGATTATTATTGGTGGTGGTATTACGGCAAGAGGTACTAAGTTATTAGATGAAGTGAAAGAAGAAGTACAGAAATATTTGCATCAAGAAATTTATAATACATGTGAGATTAGTTTAGCGCAAAATCGCAATCATGCGGGAATGATTGGTTCAATTTACCACTTATTACATCCCTATGAATAAATGATACAGATATTTTCATATAATTGAAAATTTATTCTTTTTTTCAATTGACAAATGATGCTACAATATAAGAGGAGAATACAATATTTTCCCATTTGGAAAATACCTTGTAGAAAGGAAGAAACTTCATGCCTATTATTTTAGAAAAAGGACAGAAGATTGATTTAACGAAGGGACAACCAGGAGTAGCAAAATTACAGGTTGGCTTAGGATGGGATCCAATTGGACAATCAGGTGGATTTCTATCTTCGTTATTTGGAAGTAAACCAAACATCGATTGTGATGCATCTGTGATTATGCTAGAAAATGATCGTTTTTTAAATAAAAATGATCTTGTTTATTTTGGAAATAAACTCTCTGCTTGTGGAAGTATTATTCATTCAGGTGATAATTTAACAGGTGAAGGTTCTGGCGATGATGAAACAATTTTCGTGGAATTACATAAAGTTCCGAGTCGTATTAATCGTTTAGTATTTGTTGTAAATATTTATGATTGCGTGAATCGTCGCCAAGATTTTGGCATGATTCAGAACGCATATATTCGTATTCAAAATCCGCAAACACGTGAAGAATTAGCGCGTTATAATTTATCGGAAAATTACGGCGGGAAAACAACGCTAGTTGCAGGTGAAATGTATCGTGATGGAAGTGAATGGAAGTTTTCTGCAGTTGGAGAAGGTACACAAGATAAGAATTTAAGTGAGATTGTATCACGTTATCAGTAATACAATTTAAGGAGGAATAATATATGGCATCGATTTCGTTAAAAAAAGGACAGAAGGTAGATTTAACAAAAACAAATCCAGGTCTTTCTAACGTTCTTGTAGGTCTTGGTTGGGATACAAATCGCTATGATGGACAAAATGATTTTGATTTAGACGTTAGTATTTTTCTAGTAGGTGCAAATGGAAAAGTATCGGGTTCAGAAGACTTTGTGTTTTATAATAATCCAAAGGGTGCAAATGGTTCGGTAGAGCATCTAGGAGATAATCGTACTGGCGAAGGCGAAGGCGATGATGAAACAATTAAAGTAGATTTAAAGAATGTTCCTGCTCATATTGAGCGTATTTGTTTTACAATTACAATTTATGATGGAGAAAGCCGTAGCCAAAACTTCGGACAAGTATCTAATTCTTTCGTACGTATTGTAGATGAAGAAAAAGGTGCAGAGCTAATTCGTTATGATCTTGGTGAGGACTTCTCTATTGAAACAGCAGTAGTAGTCGGTGAGTTATATCGTCATGCTGGGGATTGGAAGTTTAATGCAATCGGAAGTGGATTCCAGGGCGGATTAGGTGCTTTGTGTAGCAACTTTGGTTTAGATGTAGAGTAATAAGAAAAATATATAAATACAAATTGAAAAACCGGCATAAAAGCTTTCTTTTTAGGTGGGAGAGGGCATCCGGTCATGAATAGAAGCGATCAGATTCTCTTCCTGCCTCATGCCAAATGAAAAGAAAGTGCAGGTCACTTTTGTTTTTTCACAGTAGCAACTTAAATGTTGAAACATCAAAATGGATATATATGAGTGAACATGTACTTTACTCATGTATATACTTTTTAGAATCATAGTATAAGAGGTGAATATAAATGGTTATTCAATTACAAAAAGGACAGAAGATTGATTTAGGTAAGACAAGTCCAGGTCTTACAAAAGCAGTTATCGGCCTTGGCTGGGATATTAAATCATATGATGGCGGATCTGATTATGATTTAGACGCATCAGCTTTTTTATTAGATGCGAATGGAAAATGTACGAAAGAAACAGATTTTATTTTCTATAACAACTTACAATCTCCTTGTGAATCAGTTTTACATACAGGTGACAACCGTACAGGTGAAGGCGAAGGCGATGATGAGCAACTTGTTGTGGATTTAACTAAAGTTCCAGCAGATGTTCATAAAATTGCAATTACAGTTACGATTTATGATGCAGAAGGTCGTAATCAAAACTTTGGGCAAGTTGCAAATGCATTTGTTCGTTTAGCAAATGAAGAGACAAATGAAGAAGTTCTTCGTTTTGATTTAGGAGAAGATTTCTCCATTGAAACAGCAGTTGTCTTTTGTGAATTATACCGTCATAATGGACAGTGGAAGTTTAATGCAGTAGGAAGTGGATTCCAAGGCGGATTAGGTGCGCTTGTAAGAGCGTATGGCTTGGATGCATAAGAAGGAAACGAACTTCGTTTCCTTTTTTTGACCTTTCTATAAATCTAGCAAAGAATAGGGGAAAACAGTAAGATGAGCATTTTACAAGGAATCCTTGATACGTATGCCCAATTTTTTGACTTGGACATGTGGATTAAAGTGTTACAAGATCCTGTATCTTGGGGATTAATTGGTACACTTGTTGTACTTGAAGGCTTACTATCTGCCGATAACGCCCTTGTGTTAGCGGTAATGGTAAAACATTTACCAGAAGAAAAACGCAAAAAGGCATTATTTTATGGGTTAATTGGTGCATATGCATTCCGTTTTATTGCAATTGGAATCGGTATGTTCTTAATTAAATTATGGTGGGTAAAAGTATTAGGAGCACTGTACCTTGCATGGCTTTCTATTAAATATTTCATTGATAAACGAAAAGAAAATAGTGAAGAAGAAGAACATGGTCTGAACCAAAACAGTATTCTTTTTAGAATATTTGGTGTATTCTGGGGAACAGTTGTCATGGTTGAATTAATGGATATTGCATTTTCAGTAGATAGCGTTCTTGCAGCGTTTGGTGTATCCAATGAAGTATGGATTCTGCTTCTGGGCGGAATGCTTGGTATTTTAATGATGCGTGGTATTGCAGGTGTATTCTTAAGATTACTAGAACGTATTCCAGAGCTTGAATCAACGGCGTATATTTTAATTTTAATTATTGCAGCGAAGATGTTACTATCTGTTATTCATATTGAAGTGCCACACTGGCTATTCTTTATGATTTTAGTTATCGCATTTGGTGCAACATTTATTTTGCATTATATGCGAAATTCTGGACAAGCCCGAGAAGAGATTGCAGCTACTAAGAAAGAAGATAAATAATTGAAATGGGTTTGCTCGTTATGCGAGCGCCCATTTTTTATAACTTAAAATAGTTTATAATAAAAAGATAAGATATTATTTCTTTAAAAAAGTAAATGTTTCTGGAGGTGAACTGTCGTGTTTTCGCGTTTTACACTTCATCCATATGCATTAAAAGAAGAAGCTGACTTAAAACAATTCGAAATGATTTTAGAAAAACGCCCACAATATGAATTAACAGAGAATGAGATGAAATTTAGCTATATAGCTTGTCGTATTCTTGGTGTCCCAAACGATGTAGATGAATATTTTAATGAACTATTTGATTATAGCGAAGCAAAAGGAATTACTGTACTGCACGAACAGAATTTAAATAAAGTAATCGATTCTGAGAAGCTCCGCCAAATTCAAGAAGTATTTACATTACATCAAGAAGCGCCAAACGGACTTACTGTAAACCGCCTTGTTGCACATTTATCAGGAAAGAAATTGTTACCAAAAGTGGATAATCCAGATTTACAACACTATATACATACAGCATTTATCGCTGTATTGAAATTGTATGAGAAACAGCATAATCAATCTTTAAAAACAGAAGGATTTCGCCGTTTCTTAATTGATATAATTAAATTAAGCGAAAATTACGTAGCAAAATGGTTTTCTGCAATTAATTATAAGAAACAAATGCCGCGTATCGTTTGGTACGGTGATGCGAAAGAGAGTCAGATCTATTTCTTATATTTTCTTATTATGCTCGGATGTGATGTTCTCTATTATCATCCAGAAGGAAAAGATGGTTTTGAAAGCATTGATGATGAAGCTAGGACTTTTGTCGTTTCTTATCCAGGTCGCGTTTCATTAGAGTCATTCCCTGATCGGCGTCGTGAGCGTGTTGCAACGGTAGCTTATCAAGCATCGAAAGAAATTGAACAAGTGCTTCATCATGATAATTCATTATTATACAAACCGTGGCAATTTCGTACGTACACGCCTGTAGCACGTACGCTGAAGACAACATACGATGAACTCTTTATAATTACGAAAGAAAAAGCATTTATACGCCCGACATTCTTTGTGGAAAATAAACATATTTATATTCCGTCTTTATTTGCGAAAGTGTCAGGTGTTTCAAAAAATGATAAAGAATATTTTCAGCGATTGAAAGCTGTCACATCGTTTGATAACAGCTTATTAATTAATACATTCCCATTTACAAAAGAACAAAAAGCGAATTTTCAATTTCATTATCGTGATGCGTTAGACCGTGCTGGAAATCTGCATCCCGATCAAATTATGAATAGTCATTGGTGGCCGCATAAGCGTTTACCTGAAGGGCTGCAACATGGGATTGCAGAAGCTATTATTCATACGTGTGAAAGTGAACTTTGTAAACCAGTTGAAAAAGAGACAAAACAAGAAGTAGCACTGTATGTTTTTGCACAGCTTTCCCAAATTCCACCTCATATTTTAGAGTTACTTGAGAAATTTGATTATTCGCAAGAAGTACCGAAAATTGTTATATTTAATAATGAAAAGAGTGGGGAATTAACTCGTTCTGATGCTGTCTTGTTGTTGTTTTTAAATCAAATTGGAATTGATGTACTACATTTTAATCCAAGCGGTCGAAATGATATTGAGCAGTATATTGAAGCGGGAGCGTTTGATTCGCATTGGCTCGAAGAAGTGAATTTCGATCTTGAATTTCATGGTTCATCAGCCTACAAGAACTTATCTCAAACAATTAAAGGACTATTTCGTCCATTTTTATAAGGAAAGGGAGAATCATACATGAATAATCCAGTCGTACTAGATTCAAAAACAGAATTGAATGAGCAAATTGCACAAGATGTTCGTTTACAGCTTAGACAAGATGCTGAAGTTCAACGTATTTATAATGCTGTTGATATTAAAGATCAACTGGAATTAATTGAACTTGGTAAAGAACCTTCTATGGAGATTTCACGTTTTGCAGATCAAATTTTACATACCATGTCTTTATCCAAGATAGAGGATTCCGGTGAACTTTTAAAACAGCTTGGTAAAATTATGGACAGATTTGATAGTAAAGATTTCGCGGAAGAGAAAAGTGGCTTTTTCTCTCGTATGTTTAAAAAAGCGGATAAAATGATTGAACAAATCTTTAGTAAGTATCAAACGATGGGCCGTGAAATGGACAAAGTGTACGTGGAAATTACGAAATACCAAGATGAAATGAAAAAATCAATTGGTACGTTAGATGGCTTATATGAACAAAACTTAAAATATTATTTAGACTTAGAGAAATATGTAGTAGCAGGAGAAATGTTATTAGAGCGTCTAAATACAGAACTAGTTCCAATGTATGAAGAACGCGTTCGTAACAATGATCAATTGGCAGGTATTGAATTAGAATCTTTAAGAAACTCTGTCGAAATTTTAGAGCAACGCATTGATGATTTAGAGAAGGCTCGTATGGTTGCGTTATTAACAGCACCACAAATTCGCATGATTCAGCGTGGTAATAACAAATTAATCGGTAAAATTAATACAGCGTTTATTACAACAATTCCTATTTTTAAAAATGGAATTATTCAGGCTGTGAATGCAAAACGTCAAAAGCTTGTTGCGGATTCTATGGCTGAGCTTGACCGTCGTACCAATGAACTACTTAAGAAAAATGCACAAAACATTGCAACGCAAAGTGTAGAGGTAGCAAGAATTTCTGGTTCTTCTAGTATTAAAATGGAAACACTTGAAGAAACATGGAATATTATTTCAAGAGGTATGCAAGAAACACAGCAAATTGAAGAACAAAACAAACGTGAACGTGAAGAAAGCCGCAAGCGTATGGCGGAACTTACAGAGAATATAAAAAAAGAATTACAAGGGTAATGTAAAAAGGCAATGAGGAGCTCCCTCATTGCCTTTTAATTTTTCTTAAACACTTTTATCATTTCGTTTATAACAAGTGGAATAATACTTAGTAATATAACAAATCCCCAATCTTTTAAAGTTAAAGCATGTACGCCAAATATATTAGCAATCGGTGGAATGGAGATAATGCATACTTGCATAAGTACACCAATAAGTAGGGAGAAAACTAAGTATTTATTTGTGAATACTCCGATTGAAAAGATTGATTTTGTACTTGATCGTAAATTGAATGAATGAACAAGCTGTGAAAAACTGAGTACGACAAACGCCATCGTTTGGGCATGTAATAAAGCATCATCATCAATTTGAGATGGGAAAAGAGGGAAGATATTTGTATCTCCTGTATATAATTTTGCCCCAACAATAAAGGCGATTAACGTGATGAACCCAATTATAATCCCGTTTAAAATAAGAAAAGGAACGCTACCATGAAACAAGCTTTCTTTTGCATCACGCGGCTTTTCTTTCATCACATCCGGATCTTCTGGGTCAACACCTAGTGATAGAGCTGGGAGTGTATCTGTAATTAAATTCACCCACAAAATGTGAATCGGACGAAGTGGGGTAGCCCAGCCGAGTAAAATAGCTAAGAAGAGTGCAATAATCTCTCCAAAGTTGCAAGAGAGTAAGAAAAGAATCGATTTTTTAATGTTGCGATAAATATTTCTTCCTTCCTCAACAGCTTTTACAATAGATGAGAAGTTATCATCTGTTAAAACCATGTCAGCCGCACCTTTAGCAACATCTGTTCCTGTAATCCCCATTGCGACTCCGATATCAGCTTGTTTTAAAGATGGTGCATCATTGACACCATCTCCAGTCATAGAAACAATATTTCCTTTTGCGCGTAGTGCTTTCACAATTTTAACTTTATGTTCAGGAGAAACGCGTGCAAAGACGTTTAAATGATTAATTTCATTTGTTAGTTTTTCGTCTGAAATACGATCTAATTCCGTTCCAATCATGACTTCGGATTCTTTTTCAGCAATACCAAGTTCTTTTGCAATAGCAAAAGCGGTATCTTTATGATCTCCTGTAATCATAACAGTACGAATTCCCGCGTTTTTACATTCTGCAATAGATGCTTTTACTTCTGTTCGCGGTGGATCAATCATGCCGACAAGTCCGATGAATATAAGATTTTCTTCCATGTGATTGGTGTTAACGTTTTTTGTATCATACTGTTTGAAAGCAAATGATAGTACTCGTAAAGCTTTTTGAGACATCATTTGAGCAGCTTCTAATATTTGTTCTTCAATTGCTTCGGTTAAGGCCTCTGTCTTACCATTTATAAAGATATGTTTACAACGAGGTAAGAGTTTATCAATTGCTCCTTTTGTCATGCTGTAATAGTTTTCATTGTACTCATGCAATGTTGTCATCATTTTACGTTCGGAGTCAAATGGTAATTCGTTCACGCGTCTATGTTGATCTTCTAAAGTGTCTTTTTGAAGATGAAAGATGCTACCAGCAACAAGAAGAGCAATTTCTGTTGGATCGCCAGTTTGTGATTCAGCCTTATAAGATGCATCGTTGCATAAAATCATATTTTCTAATAATAAGCGCTGAGCATCATTGTTTATATTTAAATTTTTTAGTTTATCGTATGTACGGTCACTATAGAAATGAGTAACTGTCATTTTATTTTGTGTTAATGTTCCTGTTTTATCTGAACAAATAATTGTAACAGAACCGAGTGCTTCTACGGCTGGAAGCTTGCGAATAATCACGTTTTGTTTAATCATACGTTGCACACCAATTGCAAGAACAATGGAAACAATAGCTGGTAATCCCTCTGGAATTGCTGCAACCGCTAAGCTAATGGCAGTCATAAACATTTCTAATGTGTCTCGGCCTTGGAAATATCCGATGAAGAACATGGTGATACAGATTGCAACTGCTACAAAACCTAAATATTTCCCGACTTGAGCTAAGCTTTTTTGAAGTGGTGTTGCATCATCATCCGCTTCATGCAAGAGAGTAGCGATTTTTCCAATTTGAGACTTCATTCCTGTTTCAACAGCAACACCAACACCTCGGCCGTATGTAACAAGGGTCGACATAAAGGCCATATTTTTTTGATCACCGAGTGGTATTTGTTCTTCATTTTGAAGAGAAGGATGGTAAAGTGAATCTTTATCCACAGGAACAGATTCGCCTGTTAAAGCAGATTCCTCAATTTTTAAATTGGCGGTTTCAATAAGCCGTAAGTCACACGGAATATAACGTCCAGCATCAAGCATAACGATATCTCCTGGAACAACATCTTCGGACGGAATTTCTTTTAGTTCACCATCCCGTTTTACAATTGCTTTTGGCGTTGCCATCTTTTTTAATGCTTCTAAAGCTTGTTCTGCTTTCGATTCTTGAATGACACCAATTACAGCATTTAAGACAACAACGAGAGCAATAATGCTCGCATCGGCCCACTCACCAACAAAGGCAGAAATAAGAGCGGCAATTAAAAGAACATAGACGAGAACATCATTAATTTGAGAAAAAATACGTTGCCATAAAGTCCGTTTTTGTTTTGTAGTGAGTTCGTTTCGTCCATATTTTTTTAATCGAATTTGCACCATTTCGTCTGTTAGACCATGTTGTTCATTTGTTTCAAGTGCAAGTATTGCTTGACCTTTCGTTTTACTGTACCAATTGCTCATAGATAAACACCTCCGGTAAAAGCAGTTAGCAATGGTAATAAGATAAATATTAAAAAAAGAGTTTGGTGAAAGGGAAGGTCTATGGTGAAGTTCTCCTTTTATTGTACAGTATTTGGAAAATAGATGTAGAAAAGTGGAAGGGTGTCATTAATTTGTCGGAAATAAAAAAGTCCCTTTGTATAAGGGACTTTTCATTATTTTTTAATTAGCGTACCTAATTCTTCAGTAATAGCCTGCATTTCACTAATGCTGAATGTTTCACGTTTCATTACATGGTCGTAAATATCTCGTAAATCTTCGTACATTTCTTGGTTAAAGCTTTCAGCTCTCATTGCTCCTGCGTTTACCATGCGTAACTTTTCTTTAATAGCTTCTACCATATATTCAACATTTTCTTGCGATTTTACGGATAAATCCACCGAAGTGTCCCCCTTTGAAATAACATAAAGATATCTTAACATTTTTTATCATTTTCGTTAATGAAACTTTTCAACCCTATTAAATTAGTAGGGATTTCCTTTATAATTAATAATTGGTTGTTTATACTATATGTATATATAAGAAATGCACCAAGAAGGGAAGAAACAAATATGATTCAAGTATTGTTTGTTTGTCTTGGGAACATTTGTCGTTCACCGATGGCAGAAGCGATTTTTCGTGATATTGTCGTGCAAGAAGGATTAGAAGATAAAATTCAAATTGATTCTGCTGGAACAGGCGATTGGCATATTGGTCATCCACCTCATGAAGGAACACAAAAAGTTTTAAAAGAAAATGAAGTCTCTTTTGAAGGAATTAAAGCACGTCAAGTAGAAAAAGAAGACTTAACAAAGTTTGATTATATTATTGCCATGGACAACAAGAATATAGCGGATTTAGAAAGTTTAGGTAAAGCTGGAGGCTATATTGGTAGACTGTCTGATTTTGTTCCAGACGGTGGCTGGACGGATGTTCCTGACCCTTATTTTACAGGGAACTTTCAAGAAGTATATGACCTTGTAACAGAAGGGTGTGCAAAATTGTTAGCATTCATTCGAAATGAGCAAGGAATATGAGAAAGCTTAGAAAGAAATACTTTCTAACATAAGAAATGAAAGGGTGAAGGAATATGGCAAAGAAGAATAATATAGCTCGAAACATTGCAATTGGGGTAGCAGCAGGTGTAGCTGTTTCTATGCTTAAGAAAGAAAATCGTGAAAAAGTGAAAAATACAGCAGAAAAAGCAAAATCAAAAATGATTGAAATTGGCGAGAATGCAAAGATAAAAGAAAAAGTGCAAACTGTTACAGATAAAGGACGCGAACTTGCAGATTTTAATGTAGTAAAGGCGAAGGTAGCGGAAATAAAGAAGCTAACGCCAGCTGTTGTTGGCACGTTAAAGGAAACAAAAGAAATCTTTAGTAAGAAAAAGATTGAACGAGAGGAAAAGCCAGAAACAATTGAAATTCAAGCTGTGTCTCCAAAAGTAGAAGAATTAAAAGTAGCAGAAGAACCGGTAGTAGCTGAAGATGGTGGAATGAAAGAAGCGCGTGAATTATTTATGAAGGACTCTAATGCAGAAGAAAAAAAAACAGAAGCATACATTGAGTTAAAGCAAGATAAAGAAGAGAAGAAAAGCGTTTAGAGAAATATGAAAAAAATTCTAGAGAAAGCAAGGGGAAATCGTGTCTATTCGTTTGGGAAAGATCTATATGACCGAACGATGCGAGATGACGTAGCGGGCCTAGCAGCACAGCTCGCTTATTTCTTCTTGCTTGCTATTTTTCCTGGACTTGTTTTTTTAATTACGCTTCTTGGATTTATTCCAATTCAAACAGAGGATGTGCTCAGTTTATTAGAGGCTTATGTGCCAGAAGATGCAATGAACTTAATTGAAGTGAACGTAGATAAAGTTGTAAATGAACAAAATGGTGGTTTATTATCGTTTGGTTTATTATCAACGTTATGGTTTGCATCAAATGGTGTAAATGCAGTTATGAATGCATTTAACCGAGCCTATGATGTAAAGGAAACGCGCTCTTTTATCGCGACGAGAGCTTTGTCTATTGTGCTTACACTAGCAATGATTTTTATGATTGTCTTCGCGTTAATTGTTCCTGTATTTGGACAAGTAATTGGTGCAGCTGTTTTTAAAGCGCTTGGTTTATCAGAAAGCTTTTCTTTCGTATGGAGTATTATACGGCTAGTAGCCAGTTTCTTAGTGTTATTTGCCTTATTTAGCTTTTTATACACATTTGCACCTGATCGAAAGTTAAAGAGAAGAGAAGTTATATCAGGGGCATTATTTGCAACGGTTGGGTGGATTGTGGTATCGTACTCATTTGCCTATTACGTGGATAAATTTGCAAATTATGCAAATACATACGGAGGTCTTGGTGGTATTATCATTTTAATGTTATGGTTCTATTTAACGGCTTGGGTCATTTTACTTGGCGGAGAAATTAATGGATTACTACATTTTTATCGAACAAGTGACAATAATTCCCGTGATGAAAAATAATTTTCTGTTCCATAATAAAGAGGAACAGGGGGGATTCAAAATGAGTAATAATAAAAAAAATCATAATAACAAAAACCAAGGTAAAAAAAATAGTAGCTCACATCCAAAACATAAAACGAGTAGCAGTGCTAATGGACATAATAGCTATCATTAAAAAAACGGGTTCCCTCTGGGGACCCGTTTAGTTATTTCCTTTTAATAAACGTAAGCCGTTTAAAATTACAAGGATTGTACTTCCTTCGTGACCAATAACGCCAAATGGAAGAGCTAAAAATTGTAGGAAATTAGAGCAAATGAGCATTGCGATTACTGCTAATGAAAAAATAACATTTTGTTTTACAATGCGGTTCATTCGTTTTGATAAACGAATGGCCTGTGCAAGGCGAGAGAGTTCATTTTTCATTAGAACGACATCTGCTGTTTCTAAGGCAACATCTGTCCCTTCGCCCATAGCAACGCCAATACTTGCTGTAGCGAGTGCAGGAGCATCGTTAATACCGTCGCCAACCATTGCCACTGTACCGTATTTTTCTTTTAGTTGCTTCACCGTTTCTACTTTTGTTTCTGGTAAGCATGATGCGTAGTATTCTTTTATGTTGCTTTCAGTCGCAATTGCTTTAGCCGTCTGTTCGTTATCACCAGTGATCATGATAGCTTCAACACCAATGCTTTGTAAATCACGAATAGCAGCAATTGTTTCCTGGCGAAGTGTATCTTTTAAAGCAATAAGCCCAAGAATTCCTTTTTCATTACTAATATAGACAACAGTTTTTCCTTCTTGTTCGAGTGTCGTAGCGATACCATTATGAAAAGTTTTTGTTTCTTCGCCAATAAAATCGGCCTTTCCAATCTTATAAGCTGTATTTTCTAAAATTCCTTTTAAGCCAAATCCAGTGACATCTTCTACACTTTCGGGTTTCGTTAATGTAATGTCATATGCATGTTTTGCGTACTTGATGATAGCTTCTGCGAGTGGGTGTGTGGAATGACTTTCGATAGAAGCTGTAATATACAACACATCTTTTTCTGTTATTTCATCACGTACGTAAACATCTGTTACAGTCGGTTTTCCTTGAGTTAATGTTCCTGTTTTATCAAAGGCAATTGCCTTCACTGAGGCAAGGCGTTCTAAATGAATACCACCTTTAAATAAAATACCGCTTCGTGCGCCGTTAGAAATAGCAGATAATGTCGCTGGTGTAATCGATGCGACAAGCGCACATGGAGAAGCAACAACGAGTAAAATCATGGCACGATAAAATGTTTCGTTCCAGCTCCAATCTAGTAGGAAATGAGGAACAAACATCATTAGAGCAACGATGATAAGTACACCTTTTACATATGTTCCTTCAAATTTTTCGATAAAAAGTTGCGATGGTGATTTTTCACTTTGCGCGTTTTGAACGAGACGGATAATTTTTTGAAACAATGTTTGGTCGCTTCTTTTTGTAATTTTAACTTCAATAGCCCCGCGTAGGTTCACGGTTCCAGCGAATACTTCATCACCAAATTTTTTCTCATTTGGGATAGGCTCCCCAGTGATAGCAGCTTCATCGATATTTGTTTCACCGCTATGAATTGTACCATCTGCAGGTACGCGTTCACCTGGCTTAATTAAAATGATGTCATCAATTTCTAACTGATCTACTGGAATACGTTCTTCTGTTCCATGTGAAATGAGCAAGGCTTCTTCAGGTTGTAAATCTAGCAGTGCTGAAATTTCTTTTTGGCTTTTACTTAATGTATAAGCTTCCATTGCACCGCTTAGTGCAAAGATAAATATTAAGATGGCACCTTCTGCCCAGTATCCGATAATAGCGGCACCAATGGCAGCGAAGAGCATTAACATTTCTACATTCAATTCTTTTTCTTCTATTGTATCTTCGATGCCTTCTTTCGCTTTCGCATATCCTCCAATTATATAAGCGAGGATATAAAAAACTATCCCAGCAGTTGTTGCTTCGTTTTTTGTGAATAACCAACCGGATAAAATGAAAACACCAGATAGGATTGCAAAGATAAGTTCATAATGCTTTTGGAATGATTGAATCCAGGATGGGTTAGACATATTCTTTTTTGATGGTAATGCTTTTACTTCTGAGTTCATTATTACTCGCTCCTTCCAAATTCTTATTGAGAAAAAGAATCAAAATCGAAATCCCCATAAAACGACGAAAGCTGCCATCCATACGGATAGCAGCATTTCTATTGAAAAATTTTATCAGTTATTATCTTGTAATTATTCTATATTATATCATATGTTTTTACTTGAGAATATGTTTTTGTTTATATATCAAATTGAAAAACTTGTTTTTTTGCGTTTCCTTTGGTATATATGAATATTGTTCGTAAAAAGGTCGGAAAGGAAGACGATAAGTGAAGACAGAGAAATTTTTTACCCATCCAATTGGTGTGTTTG
This sequence comes from Bacillus sp. 105MF, assembly GCF_000374885.1. Classification (NCBI taxonomy): domain Bacteria; kingdom Bacillati; phylum Bacillota; class Bacilli; order Caryophanales; family Bacillaceae; genus Bacillus; species Bacillus sp. 105MF. The sequence continues at coordinate 14,280 of NZ_KB895589.1, forward strand.
CTGCAGCGCTAGCAGCGACATTTCTATGGGGAAGCGCATTTCCTTTTATTAAATTAAGTTATGCTGAACTCGGAATTCAGCCACATGAAGTTGGCGAGCAAATATTATTTGCTGGTTATCGCTTTTTCTTATCTGGTGTGATGCTCTTATTCTTTTTTAAAGCAATAGGAAAAGATATGCATTTCAAAAAAGAAACAGGGAAGCAATTAGTGCAAATTGGTTTATTTCAAACATTTCTACAATATGTATGCTTTTATATTGGTATGAGTTACAGTTCTGGAATTGAAGGTGCTATTATTTCTGGTACATCATCTTTTTTTCAAATTTTAATTGCGCATTTTTTGTATAAAGATGATGCATTAAATATTCGAAAAGTAATTGGCGTGTCTATCGGTTTTTGTGGTGTGATTCTTGTGAATGTTCCAAGTGATGGAAGTATGGCGTTTCATTTTGGAATTGGTGAATTATTGCTTCTTGGGGCCGCGGTGATGTATTCATATGGAAATATATTGGCAAAAGAAGGAAGCAAAACATTAGATGTTGGGTACATGACAGCCTATCAGATGATTTTTGGATCTATCGGATTATTATGTATTGGTATTTTTCAAGTTGGATTTATGCCTTTTGTATTCAATATGAAAGCACTATCTATGTTACTTTATTTATCCTTCTTATCAGCGGCGGGGTTCTGTATATGGAATACAGTTATGAAGTATAACAAGGTCGGAAAAGTATCGATGTATATGTTCTTTATACCAGTATTTGGAGTCTTATTATCCAGCATGATTTTAGGGGAAGCAATTCATTCATTTGTTTTATTTGGATTAGCATGTGTAGCAGCGGGTATTATCGTAGTAAATCGGACACCAAATATGCAAAAAACGGAGCAAGAGAAACAAGCGGCATAAAAAGAGTAGGATTAATTTCTTTTAGTTTTAGAAAAAAGGATAGGAGTGTTCCTCTTTTTTTGAAATTTTATATGATAAAAACAGGAGAAGATAGGTTATATCACGAAGAAATATTAATATCCATTTATTGAGGAGAACATGTTATGAATGAAATTTATATATTATTAATTGGACAGGTCATTGTATTTGTTGTAGGTGCGGTTTATGCAATAGCACAGACAAAGCAAACGGGAGAAAATGAGCCTTTACCATTATTGATTCGTCTTATTCTTAGTTTTTCTTTAACTGGTGGTGCGATCTGGATTTGGTTACAAGATCCATCTGTAGAGTATCGTCAGTGGGCTGTAATTGGTATGACTTTATCTACGCTTGGTGATTTATTTATGGCAGGGATCATTCCATTTGGACATCGGTTAATCGGCGGTATGGTTACCTTTGCAATTGCGCATTGTTTTTATGTAACAGCATTTTTGCAAACGGGTATCTCATGGAATGGGTTCTGGATTGGAGTAGTAGCATACGGTTTATTTTTAATAATTGGTTGGTTCTTTTTTATTCGCAATCAAAAACAAGATAGGCTGTTTACAATTGGTGCGCTCGTATATGGTTTATGGGTTGGGGGAATGGCGTGTTTTGCATTTGCATTATACTATACAAACAACGGAATGTGGTGGATTCCAGCGCTTGGCGGATTGTTATTTGTAATTTCTGATTTTATTATTGGTGTAACGGATATTGGTGGTCGCAAAGTAAAGTATGATCCACTTTGGATCTGGGTAACATATGTTGCTGCACAGATGTGTATTGTATATGTTGGAATATAAAAGAGGATATCTCTAAAAGTAGCTATTGAGCTACTTTTGGGATATCCTCTTTTTTGATTATATATTATGCTACGATGTTCTTTTGCTGTAAAGCGGAAAGACTATATTCGTCAGCCGCTTTATAACCTTGAGATAATAGCTCATTAATGTATATTTTGTTATAAATAAAGCAGAAAACTAAATTAGAAAATCCGAATGTAAAAGCACTTGCAATTAAGATAATTAAAAACCATTTCCAATCCTCACGGAATATAGCAGGGAAAAATCCGAAGAAAAAGACAGTCCAGCTAAAACCTAGTTTTGCCTGTTTAATTTGTCCAGTATTTTCGTTTCTTAACATAACTTTCATAAAAAATGAGTCCTCCTTGGAGTATATGCATTAATTTATAAAAGACCAATCTAGTATATCAATTACATTTAAGAATATTATTCAGATTTATAAAATTTTATAGGTTTTATCTTATTCTTTCGGAATTTTGTGGAAATTAATAATAAAAACTATCTATAATAAATGTAACAAAGGGAGAGGAATGAGAGATGGAAAATGAAAAAGAAAAGTCGCTTTCGTGAGCTTTTTGAAATACTAGCTATTGCGTGTTTGTTGTTTTTTTTAGTGAAAATTTTTGTGTTTTTTCCAACAACTGTGCAGGGAGCATCTATGAGGCCAACATTGCAAGATGGGGATAAAGTAATTATTAATAAGTTAGCAAAGAGATTTGAAACCTATGAGCGTGAAGATATTATTGTAGTAAAGACTGATAATTTTTATGTGAAGAGAATTATTGGGTTGCCAGGAGATGTAATTGAGATGAAAAATGACCAATTATACGTAAATCATCAAGTGCAAAGTGAACCTTATTTAGATAAAAATAAAAAACAAGCGAAACAACTTCTTATTAATTTAACTGAAGACTTTGGTCCTATTACGATTCCGAAAAATAAAATCTTTGTCATGGGAGATAATCGTTTAGTGAGTAGAGATAGCCGTAACGGCTTAGGACTGATTCATAAAACAGAAGTGCTTGGCACATTAACTGCAATCTATTATCCGTTTGATCATATGAAAATTGTGAACTAGAAAGAAGGGACAATATGGAGGATATGATTGGACACATTCTAGTAGGAGTTGGTCGCGCAGCAATTGCATTAAGTGAAATATGTGTTGATGCAGGTAAAGGGATTGTAAGAGGGACTGTTAGTATTATAAGAGTCGCTGGAGACTTTATGTTAGATGAAGTGGTAGAGCATGCATTAGAAAGATTAGCGGAACGAGAAGAACGGAAAAAGAAAAGAGTGCAGCGACACATAGAAAAACTGAAGCGGTATACATGGTTCAAGGTTTTATATGAGGATAAGCGCTGCCAGGAAATTTTAAATTATAATAAAGCATGCAGGGATGTATTAAGCAAACGTCGTTATGTACATAAGTTAATTCATAAAGAAGATGAAAGAAAGAAATTCATTAAGCGTGTGAAAATTGATGCAAAGGTTAATGATGTTAATTGGGATATGTGAAATAGAATATAAGTAAAAAACCAAGCAATTGTTACAATTTGCTTGGTTTTTTGTATTTACCTAAATTGTAGGTGCCTCGTTCGTTGCTATTTTCAAAGAAGGGGCTTCATCGTTTTTTTCATTTAGCATGAATTTGTACTGCAATAACTGTAATTTAAACAGTGTTAAAGGATCATGATATGTTTCTGGATTTGTTCTTAGTTTCGTTAATGCATTTTCATCTTCATTTATTTCGAGATGTGCAGCTTCCACAGTTTGCTTTAATATGCTAAGAGGTTCTTTAAAGAACATCATAATATCACGTTCTAATGCACTCTCGAATAATTCAAATTGAAGGAAGAACTGTTCAGAAATAGTTGTTGTTACATCTGTATAGTCTTCGGTCTCGATATAATTTTTATATTTGTTGTAAAGCATGGATTGATTTTTCTGCATGTTACCGAATAGCTTTCCAGCACTTTTTAATAGAAATTGTGTTGGTGTAAAGCGTAGTAAAATATTCACATCATCAACTTTGATCCGGTTTGTCATCCTTGCAACATCGCGGCGCCAATCATCAAGTAGTTGGAAATCGCATGGTAGTTTCATACGTTCTTCTTCGTATAATTTATTAAATGTTTCACTCATTTCATCTAAATAAGATTGACTTTGAATAAATTCATTATGGACTTTTTCAATCCATTCTTGAATAGATTGAGTAAACTTAGGTAATATCATTTGTTGTAAATGTTTTTGAATTCTTTCATTCATTGCTGCATTTAATTCTTCAGGAACTTGTTTAAAGTCACTATCTTCATGAACTAAATCGGAACAGCTCTGCAATAATTCAGGAATTTGATCATGAAGATCATGTATAATTTCATCTTTCGTTAAACGATATGAGTCTGTAATAGAGCGAGTCTTATCTTTTTCAATAGCAGTCAGGTTATTAATGAAGCCATTTAATTTCACTAAAAGGTGTTTATTCCAACGGATTGACTTTACTAACGTATTTTCTAATTGTACGCGTTCATTTAAGAGATACGTGATGGTCTTTTGAATAAACCATAATAGTTTTTCCGTGCGTTCGGTTTCTATATTTCTATTATTAAAGTTTGAAGTAATGGATTCTGTTAAATCACTTAGTTGCCCGCTGTTCTCTTCTAAAGATGAGTAAGGGAATACTCGTGCATTTGGAAAATGTACACGTATTTTAGACTCGGTTTCATTTAGCATTTTATTTGCTGTTTCATCACTAAAGATTGTATTGATTGTATTTAAAACAAAATGAACTTGTAAAGTCGGTATTTGTTCTCGTATGTATAGTAGTGTATCGATTTCTTCATCAAGTAAAGGCGAAGAGGTATTAAGAACATATAATAGATTATCGGTTGCATGTAAGTATTCAAGATTTGTATTCTCTTTATTGCCATTTCCATCAAAACCTGGTGTAACGATAAATGAGAATTTATTTTTTCGTAAAAACCTACATGGTAATTTAAACTCAATACATTTCTGCTCAGATTCTGATTTTGGAGGAACAGCCATCATTTCGTAAAATTCATCCAAATTGGAAGTAGTTCTTATTGTTAAATCTGTGAGTTCTGTAATTTCTGTCTGCGCATTATCTTTAAATATGATAGAGGCTCCAGGAGAATTTTTTAGTATACTTTCCCCTAATATAGAATTGATAAAGGATGATTTACTAGCAACATTCGTACCTGTAACGAGAACTTGTTGTACGTTTAGGTCGGAAAGTTCTCGAACAAGCCATGTGAAAGAATGACCTAAGTCTACATCATTCTTTTCTGCCCATACGACAATAGTTTCAAATAAGCTTGAAACTTTGTCTAGATCAACTGTGTTAACTGTTTTTGAACTAGAAAGGAGTGTTTCAGCGCTTTTTACAAGTAATGTATCAAGGCTTTTAGGTGAAATCTCATTCCATGCTAACGTTGCAGCGGAAACAAATAGAGAATGTTCTGCTTTTGTTAAGCTAAACCAATTTGTTAACAAGTCTGGAATAAGTTCCTGTAGTTCATGCATCAAGTATTGTCCTGTAATTAATTCACAGTAGGTGTCTTGATAAAGAGTAACAATTTCATCCCATGAGTCGTAAGAATCTACCTCGACGTGTAAAAAAAGGTGATTGATTGTTTGAATCCATAATAAGTAGGTTGACTCATCTTGATAGATTTTCCAAAGTGATGAGACAAGTTGCTTAAATTGAATGGAATCGACGGTATATAAAACTTTTAATGCTTCATAAAAATATTTTGGTTTCATTTGTTTTGTGAATCCTTGATTCACATAACTTGTTAAAATCTCAAACCAATGTAATGATTTCGTTCGAATTCCTTCTTGAACAGCAAGGTCAATAGCATTGTTCCAATCCTGCTGTTTCTCATAAAAGGAACGAGCAATGGCAGTGATATTTGGATAGTCTGGTTGGAATGAAACTGCTTCACTAATGACCTTAAAAGCAAGTCCTAAGCGATTTTGTTCGATGTACAGAGAAAGAAGTTGCAATGAAACTTCCATTGTCAGTGTTGTGTCTTCTGTTTGAATCGATGTATAGATTTCTTCTGCCATTGAAAGCAATCCTAATTCAAAATAAGCGTCTGCTATATTTTTTTTTGCCCATAGAGAGAGAGCATTGTTTACTTTCTCCCACTTGAAGATGGCTGTTTCGAAATCTTTATGATGATAATTAACTTCTCCTTGTGCGAAACGAATGTTAGCGATATTGGAAAATTCATTTTCAGCTTCATTTACATATGCTTCCCCAAGTACTTGAGGAGCCTGAACAGAATCCTGTTCAGTTAAGAATGTTTCATAGTATACCTTTTGAATCAATTGTTTTTCTATGGTCATGTTTTTTCCCCCTGTATAATTTAGAAAAATGATTTTTATGTAAAAGGATGCATAATACTCTACACGGATGGAAGATGCATGTAATCTTTTTAAATATATGTTTACTGCCTATATCATTTTTCTTGAGAGTCAAACCGATGCTAAATGTAACTTTTCTTTATTGTAACAAAAATCACGCTTGTGAAGTCGGATTTTCTTATAATTATGAAGTGAAGTATGGATTTATCACGCTATTCGTGGACAATATGCATTCACACCTTAAGGTCCTGAAAAATGAAGATTAAAAGTAGTAAAAAGTTTCATTACAGGTAAGATGAATAGGAGTAGAGTTCATTATAAAAACGATGTATAGTGAATATGTATACCATGTTTGCTTAAAAGATAGAGAGGGTACAATATGGAATAACGATTGTGCATAGGATGTGTCATCCAAATGGAACAACATATTGGTGAGTTAATCTCACATTATGGGTATTTGGGAATTATTATAGCTCTTGCGGGTGGAATAGTGGGTCTGCCAATACCAGATGAGTTTTTGCTGACGTTTGTTGGTTATAATATTTCGAAAGGAACTATGTCAGGGACAGCTGCTTTTTTAAGTGGAATGGCTGGTGCGGTACTTGGAATTACTTTAAGTTACATACTTGGCTTAAAACTTGGACTGCCTGTATTAAAAAAATATGGTCCAAAGATAGGAATTAAAGAAAAGCAAATTGAAAAAACGCATGTTTTGTTTGAAAAATATGGTCCTTTTTTAATAATGATTGGATATTTTATACCAGGAGTTCGTCATTTAACTGCATATTTTGCTGGTATGTCAAATTTAACGTTTTGGAGATTTTGTCTATACGCATACGGTGGTGCTTTCATCTGGATTAGCGTTTTTATTGGACTTGGATGGAAACTTGGAGAGAAGTGGCGCTTTGTTGAATATAGTTTGCATCATTATGGAATGTGGATTTTAATTATCTCAGTAGTAGTTGTACTTATTGTATGGCTCTACATAAGAAGAAAAAAAACCGCTAGTTAAGCGGTTTTTAGCTGAAAGCAATGAAGAGAACACCTGCTGTAATACATACAACACCCATTCCAGTCATGAAGTTTAATTTTTCGCCTAATATAATTATTGCAAGAATAATTGAAAATACAACACTTAATTTATCTACAGGAGCAACTTGTGAAACTTTTCCTGTTTTTAAGGCGAGAAAATAAAACAGCCATGATGAGGCACCAGCTATACCACTTAACGTGATAAATAGCAGTGCTTTTTTATTCATTAGAACGTCACCAATATTTTGAAATTTACCTTGTATCATAATTACACCTATCATAAATAGTGCCATGATGATTGAACGGATAGTTGTTGCCACATTGGCATCGATTCCTTCTAAACCAAATTTTCCAAAAATGGATACAAGTGCTGCAGCAATTGCTGATAATAATGCGAATAATAGCCATGAACTCATAGTAAAATTCCTCCAGTCTTGTATTATTATACGTGAAAATCATTCTCAAGTATAACGGATAGCAAGAGGATGTTTTGAATATAACTATGAAAATAGTAAAGGCCCATCTAACATAAAGATGTTAGATGGGCCTTAGATCTATTATTCTGCAATTTCTTCATATAAAAAGTACGTTACATTATAAATGTGTTCTACTTCATCATCTGTCATAAATAAAAGCTCTTCACGCTCAATTCCCTTTTTCTTTTCAATAAACTCAATCATATTTTTTCGTTCTTCTCTTTTCATCATTTTGTTTCTCCTCCCAATCTGTTTTAATACAGTTTATTTAAGTTGATACTATTATATAACAGAATCTTTAGAAAGTTCCATCTTTTTTATCTTTTTTTTGATAAGAACTTTTCGACAAAACAAGCCCTTTTAAAGGGCTTGTTTTTGAATTACAGTCGTAAAAACTCTGGTTGAGTCGTACCAGCACTATCGATGTAGTAAATTGTATTTGGATTGATCTTTATAAGTACATAGTTAGGATCTTCAGGGCCGAGTAACCAGCGTTTTAAGTTGTTGTTCCAAAATTTATTTTTTAATGTTTGCTCTTCTTCAATTGAAGCGGTGCCTTCTACTTCGATATAATCTTCATCCCATTTCTTCCCTTCTCTTCCGAGTAGCACGTGTACATTTGAATTTTGTTCGATATCTACTACCTTTTTGGAATTACGATCTGTTGCGACATATAATACAAAGTCTTCATGAAAAAACATCATAAAACAGCTATGTGGCTTATTTTCACGCACGGTAGCTAATACACCTGTTCTTTGTCCTTCAATAATAGTTGCAATTTTTTCTTTCAAATTCATTTTTTGAGCCCCTTTCTGTTATCCGTAATTTCATTCTGCGAAAACTTGTTGCTTAAAATTTTTTACACTCTTTCATACTTTTTTCTTCAATCGTATTTTTTAAACGTATTTGTGATGAAATGGGACAAGTTAGGAGAAGAATAATGATAATAGTGGGGGAAATACATACGATGGAAGGATGGAAAATATGTTTAATAAAATTTTCTTAATACTTGCACTTGCTGGTGTACCGCTTTCTATTCTTGGAAATACGTTGCATTGGCCACAAACAATTATGTTTGCTGTGTATTGCATTACAATTATTGCTCTCGCTGCTTTTATGGGAAGAGCGACAGAAAGTTTAGCTATTGTCTCTGGACCAAGAATTGGTGGGCTATTAAATGCAACCTTCGGGAATGCGGTTGAACTTATCATTTCAGTTTTTGCATTACAAGCAGGGCTAACTGAAGTCGTACTTGCTTCACTAACTGGTTCCGTTCTTGGCAACTTATTGTTAGTTGGAGGTCTTTCTTTTTTTGTAGGAGGGCTCAAGTATAAAAGACAAAGTTTTAATGTTTATGATGCAAGGCATAATTCGGCCTTACTAATATTTGCAGTTGTTGTAGCATTTGTTATTCCAGAAGTTTTTTCAATGAAGATGAGTATAGACAAAACATATCAATTAAGTATTGGGGTTTCAATCATCATGATTGTCATGTATTTAGCCGCACTATTCTTTAAACTGGTTACGCATCGTGGTGTGTATCAGCATAAAAGCGATGAAGTAGAACATGAGGAAGAGCCTGAATGGTCAAAAGGGAAAGCATTATTTATTTTAGCGATTGCAACAGCGGCTGTTGCTTATGTATCCGAGGCGCTTGTTCATACATTTGAAACGGTAGCAAAATCATTTGGATGGTCGGAATTATTTATCGGGGTTATCATTGTTGCGATTGTTGGTAACGCCGCGGAGCATGCCTCTGCAATTATTATGGCTTATAAAAATAAAGTGAATATTGCAGTTGAAATTGCAGTCGGTTCAACCTTGCAGGTTGCCATGTTCGTTGCCCCTGTTCTCATCATACTTTCGATGTTTTTTACGGTAAAAATGCCCCTTGTATTTACAATGCCGGAACTTGTGTCCATGATTACAGCGGTCTTTTTAACAATTGCAATTTCAAATGATGGAGATACGAACTGGTTTGAAGGAGGAACATTATTAGCCGCTTATTTCATTATGGGAATTGGCTTTTACTTGTTATAAAAAATTGGGATAACAATATTACGGAGAGAAAATAATAGAGATAGTTAATATATAAATCCATTTTGATTTGCAGGCATATAAGTCGCTGCTACGAAGAACAAAAGGTGACATGCACTTGTTTTCTCTCTTTGTTTTCACTTGGCATGGGGGGCAGGAAGAGGATCTGACCGCTTTTATGCATGACCAGATGCTCTCTCCCACCTAAAAAGAAAGGTTTTATGTCGGTTTTTCAATTTGTATTTAATAGCTATTTAAATGATTTATACACTCTTAAATTAGGAAGGGGTAAAGTAGGTGAAACGAGTGTACAGCATATGTCTTTCAACTATGGTCTCGTTTATTTTATTATTTCCTTATAGTAGCTCTGCAAAGACAACAATAAACGTAAAGATGCCTTCATCTGTTTTGAATATTTCAAAGGACAATACGTATCCAAATGAAGCGCAAGATTTACCGCGTTTGCAGCCAAGTGAACTAGCGAAAGAATTACTGAAAACATCGACCATTCGAATCGAAAACCCAGATTTAATTCGGTTGTTTAATGAAACTTCGATTTCAAATGCACCTCTTGCAGTTGGATATAGGGCGAAAATTTATTTAGGTCAATGGCCGTTAAATTATGAATCAACAGATACAGCGATAAATTGGGAATATAAGCAAGTGAATCGTAATGTATATGATAACCGTGGTGTGGAGCGGTTATATCCGCTTCGGTACAAACAAGAATCGCAAAAAACGGTAGAAGGTGGTTTAACAGCCTATATTAAAGATACAGATGATGTGAAAAAGATGATTCTTTTAAAGGCGATGGAGAAGGTGCAGCTTCCCCTTTCTTTTAAAACAACAATTGGTTATGGTACTGGAAATGAGCGCGTATATAATATCAGCCCAAAACAACTTGGGTATTTATATGCATATACACCAGCGGTAAATGAAAAAGGAAAAGTTACATTTGGAGAAGTATATCTTGTTTTAAAAGGAAATCAGAAGAGGCTTGTCATTAAAAATATTACTTCACAAGGAATTGGGGCATCTATTCCTATACAAGATTATGTATCCTTTAAATTTATTTCTTCGCCTTATCCACAATAGCAAAAAAACGTCAGCTAAATATGCTGACGTTTTTTTTGCTACAGTATAATATTTGTTTCTTTTGTTAAGAAATCCTCGGTTGGATAATAGCTGTTTTTCACAAGAATATTTGGCCCAAGGCATTTTACAGCAGGGCAGTGACAACTTAATGATTTCGCTGTTTTCGAACTACACCATCTGTCGTAGGCTTCTTGTAATGTGCTTGTTTGAATGTTACCAAGCAGTGGAATATCACCAAAGTCTGTTACGATAATGTTGCCATCAAAAATATTTACATTTAAGCGAGAACGCCCATCTGGATCGTTACGAACCGTCACGTTTTTGCTTAAATGTAATTTTCTTAATGTAGCTAAGTCACGTTCATCATTACTACATGCGTAGAAAGGTAGTGTGCCAAATAACATCCATATATTTTCATCACGAATATCTAATAAATGCTCGATAGCACTTCGAATTTCATCTTTTGTTAAAATTTCAAGGTTGCTAGCAAAATCACTTGGGTACATAGGGTGTACTTCATGGCGCTTACAGCCCATTTCTTCGACGATTTGACGATGAATGTGTTCAATATGTGGTAGGGTACGTTTATTTAACATTGTTTCTGCTGACACGAGAACACCTGCATCTGATAAAGCTTTACTATTTGTAATCATTCGTTCAAATAGTTTAGCACGTTGTTCATAAGTAGGTTTGCGCTCCATCATTGCAAATCCACCTTCAACGAAATCATCAATTGTTCCCCAGTTATGTGAAATATGCAACACATCTAAATAAGGAATAATTTGTTCATAACGGGCTAAATCTATAGTTAAGTTTGAGTTGATTTGAGTGCGAACGCCTCGTTCATGGGCATATTTTAAGAGTGGTGTTACATAGTTGTCGACGGATTTTTTTGAGAGCATTGGTTCTCCGCCCGTAATACTTAAAGAACGTAAATGAGGAATCTCATCTAATCGTTTTAATAAAAGTTCCATTGGAAGCGGATTTGGATCTTTTGGCTGTAATGTATAACCAACAGCACAATGCTCACAGCGCATATTGCATAACGTTGTCGTTGTAAATTCAACGTTTGTTAATAGTAGTTTGCCGTACTCTTCAAGGTCCATATACGCTTCCCATGGATCGTAAGAAGGAGTAATCGGCTTCATTGTTTGTGATATACTCATCTGAAATACTCCTTTGACTGTTGAAATAACAATTTGTCCATCCTCTATAATAGAAGAATATGGACGTTTTATAAAGTGAAACTTTTTGTAACAAAAATTCTTCATCTGTTGATTTCACTTCAAGTGATGGGGGAAGTAATTTAAATGTCTGCTTGTATGTAATCAAGTATTGTGGCAAAAATGATGAAAATTCATGTTCGGGATAATCATTTTTGCGGTATAATAAGAGTAACTCGAATAAAAAGGAGAGTGCCTTTGTGGGAAAAGCAATTCAAGATAAAGATTCACAATTAGTATATTTAAAAGAACGTTTAAATATGTTCATCGAAGTAATTGATACAATTGAACCAGAAGAGGTAGAATTAGAAGATGTAGATCGTCTTCTTGCGATGTTAGATGAATTAGAACTGAAATGTGAGCAATTTAAAAAAGACGAATAATATAAAACGGCTACCAATTATATATTGGTAGCCGTTTTCTGTAAATGCGCTGTTTTATTAGAAAATATATAGATTTCCTGCCCGATTAAATAGAAGGAATATGGAAAAAAGGGTATAATCAAGTTGTGAAAAATTTCGTTTGATCTTAAGAGTCATAAAATAAAAACAAAGACTCTAGAGATTTAAGGGTGAAAATTTCATCTCGTAGCGTTTTGGTAGCGTTCACAATTGAGGGGGAAGTAACAATGGAAAAGCTTCAAGAAAGTATGTATCAACTGATTGTTGAAACATCAACGAATTTACCGAAAGATGTTCGTCGTGCAATTCAACGAGCAAAAGAACGAGAAAATGCAGGGACTCGTTCTGCAATGGCGCTTGGCACCATTACAAATAATATTAAAATGGCAGATGAAAACATCTCTCCAATTTGCCAAGATACAGGGATGCCAACCTTCAAAATTTATACACCAGTTGGCGTAAATCAATTACAAATGAAAGAAGCAATTTACAGTGCGCTTGAGCGGGCGACACAGGACGGGAAACTTCGTCCGAATTCTGTTGATTCTCTTTTCGGAGATAATAGCGGTAATAACTTAGGACCAGGTACACCTGTGATTAAGTTTGAGCAGTGGGAGAAAGATTATATTGATGCCCGTTTAATTTTAAAAGGGGGTGGCTGTGAAAATAAAAATATTCAGTATAGCTTACCTTGTGAATTAGAAGGACTTGGACGAGCAGGTCGTGATTTAGAAGGGATTCGCAAATGCCTTCTTCATGCGGTATATCAAGCACAAGGACAAGGGTGTAGTGCAGGAGTAATCGGTGTTGGTATCGGGGGAGACCGTACGTCAGGTTATGAGTTGGCAAAAAACCAACTATTTCGCACATTAGATGATGTGAATCCAATTCCTGAATTACAGAAGCTTGAAGAATACGTATTAGAGAATGCGAACAAGCTTGGCATTGGTACGATGGGATTTGGTGGAGAAACAACCTTACTTGGTTGTAAAATTGGAGTATACAATCGTCTGCCAGCTAGTTTCTATGTGTCTGTTGCATATAATTGTTGGGCGTATCGTCGCCTTGGTGTAACAATTCATCCTGAAACAGGTGAGATTATCGATTGGTTATATCAAGAAGGTGAAAATACACTTCAACAAGAAGTGGAGCACGCAAAAAGTGAGCAGCGTGAAATTGTACTGCAGGCACCAATTACAGAGGAGCAAATTCGTGAACTTCGCGTTGGAGATGTCGTTACCATTAACGGGATGATGTACACAGGTCGTGATGCAATTCATAAGCACTTAATGGATAACGATTGCCCGGTAGATTTAAATGGACAAATCATTTATCACTGTGGTCCAGTTGTAGTGAAAGATGAAAATGACAATTGGAAAATTAAAGCGGCAGGTCCAACGACAAGTATTCGTGAAGAGCCATATCAAGGCGACATTATGAAGAAGTTTGGTATTCGTGCTGTCATCGGTAAAGGCGGCATGGGAGAAAAAACATTAGCGGCACTAGCAGAACATGGTGGTGTATATTTAAATGCAATCGGTGGTGCTGCGCAGTATTATGCAGAATGTATTAAAGAAGTGAAAGATGTCGACTTCTTACAATTTGGTATTCCAGAAGCAATGTGGCACCTACGTATTGATGGCTTTAAAGCTGTTGTAACAATGGACTCTCATGGTAATAGCCTACATGCAGATGTAGATAAAACATCATTTGAAAAATTAGCAAGCTTTAAAGAACCGGTATTTAAGTAAGTGGAAAAATGCATCTCGAATCATTCGAGGTGCATTTTTTGGTACATATAGAAAAACTTGTTTAGAATGAAAGGAATATTGAAAACAGAAACTACAGGTACGATGATATATGGAAAGGAGACTATTTATGAAGCATAGATGGTTATATATAGGTCTCATTTTTTCAATTATAATGACACTTGTTCCAGTTTCTGCTTTCGCGTATACGAACGCACCAAATCACTGGGGGATTCCGCGAGCAAAAAATGAGACCCCGCCAGATGCAGGGAAAAAATTTACTGATCTACTCCGGGGTAATGGTGGTTTTTATTTAGGAGACACGAAGAAAAAAGATATATATTTAACATTTGATAATGGATATGAAAATGGATATACTGGAAAAATTTTGGATGTACTAAAAGAAAAGAAAGTGCCAGCAACATTTTTTGTAACGGGTCATTATATAAAGACGCAAAAAGAGTTATTATTAAGAATGAAAAATGAAGGTCACATTATTGGAAACCACTCTCGAAGCCATCCTGATTTTACAACTGTAAATGATGAGAAACTTCGTGAAGAATTACAAAGTGTAACGGATGAAATTAAAAAAGTAACCGGACAAAAAGAAGTGAAATATGTACGTCCTCCGCGTGGGATTTTTAGTGAGCGTACGCTAGCTCTTGCGAAAGAAATGGGATATTATAACGTATTTTGGTCGCTTGCATTTTTAGATTGGAAAGTAGATCAGCAAAGAGGATGGCAATATGCTCATAATAATGTAATGAATATGATTCATCCAGGATCCATTATATTACTTCATGCTATATCAAAAGATAATGCAGAAGCGCTTGCGAAAATCATTGATGATTTGCGCGAGAAAGGGTATCATTTTAAAAGCCTGGATGATTTAGTAAAAAGCAATCAGCCGTAAGCATGTATGCTTACGGTTTTCTCATGCTATAATGATGTGTAAAAAGGATGGGGAAACGTATGTGGAGCGAACATGTTACGTTAAAGGATTCGTACCATTTTGAAGAGGTACTCAGGCGTTTGTCTTTTGATCCACTCAATGTTGTTCAATTAGAAGAGAAAATAGTTTATGTCCCACTTGTTATGGATGAAGAACAAATTGTTGTCCGCGTACAAGGAATTGGTACGCTTCAAAACCCACAATTTTGGGTTTCAAGTCAGACAGGTGAACAAGAGAAGGTTATGAAACGCATCTATTCCATTTTTCAATGGAATGAATCTTTTCAAGATATACAAACCCATTTTAGAAACACATCATTACGTCCACTTTTTGAAACATATGCCTATACACCACTTGTTTTAGAGTTTGATTATTTTGCTTGTCTTCTTCGTTGTATTATTCATCAACAAGTTCATTTGAAATTTGCTACTTCTCTTACAGAACAATTTGTAAAGCGATATGGAACAGAGAAGAATGGCGTTTTCTTTTTCCCAACACCAGAAAGGGTAGCGAATATTTCAATAGAAGAGCTCAGAAATCAGAAATTTAGTCAACGAAAAGCTGAATATATGGTAGGACTAGCAAAACATATTGTGGAAGGTAAGCTAAATTTAGTGGAGCTAGAAAAACAAACAGAAGAAGTAGTAGCAGCACAATTGTTACCAGTACGAGGTATTGGTGCATGGACGGTGCAAAACTTTTTACTGTTTGGGCTCGGACGGAAAAATATGTTCCCAAAAGCAGATATTGGGATTCAGCGTGCACTTCAAGGTATATTTCAATTAGAGAATAAACCAGATGATGCATTTTTAGAAAAAATGAAACAAGAGTGTGAACCATACTGCAGTTATGCAGCGTTGTATTTATGGAAAAGTATAGAGTAGAGGTGTAATAATGGTACAAAAGCAACATGAGAGTAAGTTGGAAGTTGGTCAAACGTTTCCTGTGACAATTAAGCGTCTAGGGATTAACGGAGAAGGCGTTGGTTATTTTAAGAGACAAGTTGTTTTCATTCCAGGGGCATTACCAGGAGAAGAAGTTGTTGCGGAAACAACGAAAATTCAGCGTGGCTTTGCTGAAGCGAAAGTGAAAAAAATTCGTAAAGCATCACCGCATCGCGTAAAACCGCCATGCCCAGTATATGATGAATGCGGTGGTTGTCAATTGCAGCATTTAGATTATAAAGAACAGTTGAATCAAAAGCGAGATATTGTGGTACAAGCCTTTGAAAAGTATATGAACGGAAGCATGGAAGCTGACATTCGTCCAACACTTGGTATGGGAAACCCATGGCATTATCGTAATAAAAGTCAATTACAAGTAGGACGTAAAGATGAAAAAGTGATTACAGGATTATATAAACAGAACTCACATCAATTAATTGATATTTCTCACTGCATGATTCAGCATAAAGCAACAAACGAAGCGACAAAAGTTGTACGACGTATATTAGAAAAATTGAACATTTCTATTTACAACGAGAAAAAACAAAAAGGTCTAGTGCGTACAATTGTGACACGTGCTGCAGTTCAAACAGGGGAAGTACAAGTCACATTAATTACAACAAAAGAAGAATTACCAAATAAAGAGCAATTTATCGCAGAAGTACAAAAACAAATGCCAACAGTCAAATCGATTATGCAAAATGTGAACTGGCGTAAAACATCTGTTATTTTTGGTGACAAAACATTCAACTTAGCTGGAAAAGAAGTCATTCAAGAAACACTTGGTGATTTATCATTTGAATTATCAGCACGTGCATTCTTCCAGTTGAATCCAGAACAAACTGTTGTCCTTTACAACGAAGCGAAAAAAGCCGCTGCGTTAACAGGAAAAGAAAAAATCGTTGATGCATATTGTGGCGTTGGTACAATTGGACTTTGGCTAGCAAATGATGCAGCAGAAGTGCGCGGTATGGATGTCATTCCAGAAGCGATTGAAGATGCAAAGAAAAATGCGAAACGTCACGGATTTACAAATACAAAGTACGAAGCTGGAAAGGCAGAACAATGGCTACCAAAATGGGTGAAAGAAGGCTGGCGTCCAGATGTAATCGTGGTTGATCCACCGCGTACAGGTTGTGACGATAAGTTACTTGAAACAATTTTAAAAGTACAACCAAAGCAAGTTGTTTATGTTTCTTGCAACCCTTCATCATTAGCGCGTGATGTGAAAGCATTAATGAAGAGTTATGAAGTGGAATATGTACAACCGGTTGATATGTTCCCGCATACGGCGCATGTGGAAAATGTGGTAAGGCTTGTTAGAAAAGAAAATTAAAGGTGTAGCAGTGAGAGATAGGTCTTATCGAAAAATCGATAAGGCCTAATTTTTATTCAGGGTGAATTACGCTGAATCGTATCATAAGTAACGGATAGTGATTTGAATTAATTCGTATGTAATTAAATAATATGATGATCAAAGGATTATACAAATATTTGGTAAAACAAAGTATACTCAATATAGATAAATATAATTACCAAATTTGATTAGGGGTGATTTACATATTTAGAGGAAATGCAAAAAGGATATTTATATCGTTATTAACAAACCCAATATTACTAATTGGATACTGGATTTTTTGTTATGAGTTAGCTTCATTCTGTACGTATGGAAGAATGAATTATAATATTTATATTTTATTATTATGTATAGTATTTTTTATATCTATAATTACATTTACTACAATGAAAATGATAAAAGATAGAGAATATGAATCTAAAAAATTAACTAATTTAACTGCATCGAAATACATTTCTATTATCATTATTGTGGTAATCACATCATTTTATGGAGTACAGATTTATAAAAGTGCAACAAATTATGGAGGCAAGCTTGCATGGTTTATAGAAAGGTTAAAACATGAAAGGTCAGTTAAATTTAAACATAATAATATATATGAATATGGGGTAGAAGGTATTTTTGAAGATATAAATAAAAAATATACTTTGCCAAAGAAATTATATATGGCAACTGATTTTGATCTTACATTTCATTCAGATGGAACAATCACAGCGTTTGATACATTTGTTTATGGGAAAAATGCTGATGGGAAAGAGGAAACTTACTTAATAACTTATAATAAAAAAAAGTCACAAGACATTACTATAATACGAAATGGATATGCAAATCCTGATTATGATGATGATAAGCTAGTAGAACCTTTAATTAAAACGGTTAAGGCTATTCCAGTTAAGCGAACAGTTAGTAAGTGGAATGAAGGTAAGTATGGATTGATTTATTACGGGAAAAGGAATTGGGGGTACAATACGGAGGGAATTATTAATATTAATGAGGACGGTAAGGAGCATAAACTTGAAGAAGCAACTTCTGAAATCATTGGATATACTGTATCTATATTTGTCCCTGGAAAAGAGAAAGAGTTAGTACCTGCTAGATATAACTTAATAGGTGACCCGAATTGGAGTAAACTAAATACTAAACCAAATCAAAAGAGTTCTAAAGAGAAGCAACAAGATTTAACTAATAGCAAGGAACAGTTTTTCCTATCAAAAGAAGTTGGTTATAAACTAAATATGACAGAAAAAGCATTAGGTAGTGCTTTTTATTCACTAAGCAAGACTATTGATGGAGGTAAAACATGGGAGGTTATAAATACAGACCCATTCATCGGAGGAATTGGTAGTGTATCAGGAATAACTTTCATAAATGATAAACTTGGATTTTTAGGAGCAATCCGTCCTTCTGGTACTAACGGAGAGCTATATCGTACAGATGATGGGGGCGTATCTTTTAAAAAGATAAATTATACACCTCATGAAGTGAAATTAGATCATACACAGTCTATAATAAGTCCTTTTGATTCTCCTGGTATGCCTTATGAGAAAGATGGAGTTTTTAATATGTTAGTTGGACAAGGAGCAGATGGAGATTATAATGGTGATAGTAGCGCACTTTATCAATCAAAAGATAAAGGAGAAACATGGGAATATATAAAGGAAGTTGAAAAATAGTTAGAGTTAGTACTAAAGGTGAATAAATAAAATGGCCTCCGTTGCAAGTGCAACAGTGAACAATACCATAAGCAAATGGGGTTTTTATGGCAGTTGAATATAAGTATACAACTGTTTTCCACCCTGCACAGGAGAAATACGGAGCATAAATAATAAAAATAAAGAAGCAGAAAATCACTTAGGATTTCCTGCTTCTTTGTTTTTATAAAGAAAATACTTGAGATACTGCTATTTGCTAGTACACGACAACCGGTTCATAAGTGCTGAGATTATCATACACAGTTTTCGCAACACTAGGAGGAAGGTTAACACATCCTCCCGATCCTCCCGTTAAATAGGCATTATTGGCCCAGTTTGTCCGCCAGCCGGCATCGTGGAATCCTTGTCCGCCATTTGTGAACGGAGCCCAGTAATCTACATTAACGGAATAATCGGGTTTACCTACTGCGCTACCTTTGAGTGTGTACGGTGATCGTTTATAGAGTACATACCACACACCTGGTGATGTATCTTCACTCGTGCTATGTTTACCAGTTACTACATTCGTTGTGACTTCCAATTTTCCATTTTTGTAAATCCAAATTTGCTGTTCTGCAATAGACACTTCCGCATACGTGTCTCCAATGCCATTATTCGCTGTTGTTTCATAACCGATGCCTTCATTATTCCAGCCATTTCCGTAAATATTAGAAGCGGAAAGCGATTTTCCCCCTTTTTCGAAGGCTTCTTGGATTCGTTTTGCTTCTTTTTCAATATGTATTGCCCAGCCATAGCCTTGTCCTTTTACTGATATGACCGAACCAGAATGGGTTTTAAATGCGAAGTCTTTATTTAATGTTGATTTAGAATTATTAATTTCAGCAATCTTGTTCTTAATGTCGCTCGCGTCGATTGTAACTTTCATATCCTTTGACATAGAGGCATTTTGAATTAAATCTTTAGCTTTTAAAGAGTAAACTTCATTTTGTACCTTATAATCAATGGTTTGTTGAAGAAGATCCTGTAGCGCTTGTTCTTCTTTTTTGACAATCGAATCGTTTTCCTTAATAGGCTGTATGTATACAGGATTCAGATGGATTTCACTTTTATATTTCTGCTTGTCGTAATCCTTCAATAGACTAGCAATATCATACTGTTTTCCGTCAATGCTTTTTGAGATAACAACTTTGCCCTGTTCGAGCTTCGCCATAGCATCTTGAGGCGCTTTTAAACTTTTATTCATAGATATGAGCTTTTCTTCTACAAGTTTTTTCATCGTTTCGCTTCGATACTGATCCGCCTTTTCTGGTAGCAACGAATAATTCTTTTCCTTTGAGGAAGGGAAAAATGTCCACTGGCCTTTTAATAGTTTCTTAACTTTAGGCAAATCTTCTTCCGTAAGTTCCGTTTGCGTATCTTTTTCATCTAAAATTTGTTGTTGGCCGACATAGACTTTGTTTTCTAATCCAGATGTTTTTAATTTCTTTAGTGCCTGATCAGCAGTCAGACCACCGACTTTTGTGTCATTAATCGTAACCTGTGAATTGAAACGAGTTGCCTGATAATAACTCATTCCCCCAATTAGAAGTGCAATTGTAACGACGCCACCTGCTGTGATAAACTTCCAATTTTTAAAACGCTTGCTTGAGTTTACTCGTTTTCTATCAACTTCTTCAACTGATTCATTTATTGTGTTGTTGTCCATAAACTATTCCTCCGTATACATCAACGTCAACCGATTTTAAACTAAAACCATTGACTAGTGTACCTTATTATTCTTAAAATTTCATTATTTTTGACTAGATTTTATCGTATTAAATTGGTTGAATTTGTATTTTTTAATAGAATGAGATATCAAAAGGATAGCTAAATTCTTTTGATTCACAATGAATAGTCCCTTACAATGCCCTTGCAAGCCCATCCCAAGCCCCTTACAAGTAATAAATCATTACAAAAACAAAACAAAAAAACTACTACTACAAGAATCATCCTAAAAGAAATAAAACCGTATTAGTCATTTTTTAAAAATCAAATTGCCAAATTTCCTCATTCGTCCTTATATCTATTAAGGAAAGGGTAATTTCCTATGTGCTGTAAAAGATGGGAGGAATCAATATGGCAGTATACCGGAATGTACAGGTGAATTTTTGGCAGGATGATTTTGTATTGGACTTAACGCCGGAGGAACGATACTTTTACATATACTTGCTGACATGCTCTAAAACGACGCAATGCGGCATTTATCCGTTGCCGAAGCGTTTGGCGGAGATGGAAACAGGCTATAACCGGGAAACTGTTGAGAAGCTACTGCAGCGATTCATTGACTATGGAAAAATATTATATGATGCAGAAACGAAGGAGCTATACATCCAGAACTGGGTGCGCTATAACCTAGTTACGAACACGAACATAGAGAAATGTGTGTTGCGTGAGCTAAAGACTGTGAAAAGCAAAAAGTTTTTACATATGTTTCTTCAAAAATGTTTGGAGGAAGGGCTGAGTATTCCGCTGTTATTGGAGCATTTTGGCATGCCGGTTGAAGAGTCTCAAGCTGTTCCTCAAGATGATGCCGAAAGCTGTGAAACAGATGGGGAAATTGATTCAGGAGGTAATGTATTCACGTTTTATGAACAAAACTTTGACAGCTTGTCACCGCATACGATGGAGGAACTGAATGCGTGGATGGATGATCTGTCAGATGAACTTGTATTGAAAGCACTCCAGATTGCCTATGAAAATAATAAGCGGACGCTTGCTTATGTGAAGGGGATTTTATGGGACTGGCATGAAAAAGGATATACGAGGCTTAGTGAAGTAGAGGAAGCAGCAGTGAGGTTTCGGAAGAAGGAATCGTCTGTTGCCCATGATACTGAGAAATTTCTAAATGATTGTGAAGAATGGGAGAAAAACGTACCGTCTGAAGAAGAGCTACAGAAGTTCTTGCAGGAACATGGGTGGCGTCCGTGAACTAGAAAAGGGAGATTATACATTATTGATTTAATATGTGTGGTCTATGCGCATAATACATTGGCAGAAGTAGACGCCTAATCAGCTGTCTTGTGTTACTATGAAAAGAAGATTACGAAAAACATCATAGAATGCTTAAAATTTTTGTTTTATGTAACGGAAAAAGAAAGGCGGTGAGTCTGTTAATAAAAACATGAATAGGAAAATGTCTATGTTTTTAATAGCAGAAAACAATGAACAACTACAAATTAACAATTCAATATGACGGAGGCCGTTATAAAGGCTGGCAACGTCTTGGAAATAATGATAATACGATTCAAGGGAAAATCGAAAGTGTATTATCAGAAATGACTGGAAGAGAAATCGAAATTATTGGATGCAGCAGAACAGATGCTGGTGTACATGCTCTTCACCAAGTAGCTAATTTTAAGATTGATGAGAATTTACCAGAACTTAAAGTTAAAAAGTATTTAAATCAATACTTACCAAACGATATTAGTATTACTGATGTAGAGTTAGTCTCAGAACGCTTCCACGCTCGCTACAACTCAAAATCGAAAACGTATTTATATAAAATTTGGAATGAGGAACATACAAATCCATTTATGCGTAAATACAGCATGCATGTTGGGAAAAAGTTAAATATTGAAAACATGCAAAAAGCAGCGCAATATTTAATTGGTTCACATGATTTTACTGCTTTTTCTAATGCTAAATCTAAAAAGAAATCTATGGTTCGTGAAATATATATGCTCGATGTCGTGGAAAGTGAAGGTTTCATCCAAATTAGAGTGAACGGAAATGGATTTCTTCACAATATGGTGAGAAAAGTCGTTGGAGCGTTAGTAGAAGTTGGATTAGGTCAGTTAGATGCTGAAGTGATCCCACAAATTTTAGAAGCGAAACAACGAAATCAAATTAATTGTCTTGCGGATGCGAGTGGATTGTATTTGGAGAAGGTTGATTTTTAGGAAAAAATAAAGACCGTCCTTTCGGAACGGCCTTTATTTTTTATGCTTATAGAACATTCTATGATTACGTATTTAGCCCATACTTTTTTAATCGATATTGCAAGTTTTGTCTACTTAATCCTAAGTATTTTGCGGCTTGCGAGATATTTCCATTATGTTCTTTAAGAATTTGAATAATATATTCTCTTTCCATTTCTTTTATTGTGTTCTTTAAAGTTTTCGATGTATGATCTAATTTATCTGTTTCCCATCTAGCTAGAGGAGGTTGAATAGGGGATTCGTTTTTTGTTAGCTCATAAAAACGAGCTGGGATATGGGATGTTGTAATAACGTCCTCATCTTCAATTAAGTTCATAGCCCCTTCAATTATGTGCTCTAATTCGCGTATATTGCCGGGCCAATCGTGTTTATAGAAGAAATTTATTACGCTGTCATCCACACCTTGTACTCGTAAACCAAACTGCATATTATATTTTTCAATAAAGCTATGAAGAAGCGGTAAGATGTCTTCTTTCCGCTGTCTTAAAGGTGGGAGAAATAAAGTAACGACGCTTAGTCTGTAATATAAATCTTTTCGCAGGCGATTATGCGTGATAGCTTCAATCGGATCTTCATTAATGGTAGCTATGATTCGAACGTCGACTTCTTTTTCTTGTGATCCGCCGATTCTTCGTATTGTTTTATCTTGTATTGCCCGCAATAATTTGGCCTGAAGTGCAGGGCTTAGCGAGTTAATTTCATCTAACAATAAAGTCCCACCATGTGCTTCTTCAAATAAGCCTGGTTTATCGATTGCGCCTGTAAACGCTCCTTTATTCGTACCGAATAATAAGCTTTCCATTAAAGTTTCAGGAATGGCAGCACAATTTTGTGAGATAAAAGGTTTTCCAGCACGTTGACTTTTATTATGAATACTTTGTGCAAATAGTTCTTTTCCAGTTCCTGTTTCTCCCACAATCAGTATAGAGGAAGAGGTACGCGTTACTTTTTTTGCTTCTGTAATAACCGATTGAATCGCGCCTGAATTACCTATTATATGATTGAAGGTAAATTTTGTATGATGCCCTCGAATCGCGCCCACTTTACTCGTTTGCCTTAATGGAGGAAATTCTTTTACGATTTCAACAGCGCCCTTGATTTTTCCATTCTTCACTATAGGGAAGGTATCATTAATTGTTGTAATCTCTTGCCCCTTATTATTAAAATAAGTCTGTTTTATATTTTTCTTTGCTTTTCCAAGTGTTAATGCCTCTATAAGAGTACTATTCTGGTTTTCTTCAAAAGCAAATACTTCTAAAAGATTTTTATATAGTACATCTTTATGATCCATCGATTCAATTTCCATCATTTTGCGGTTATAAATGATCGTCTTACCTTCTTCGTTAATCATGTGAATGCCAATATCAATTTCATTCAGTAAAGTTTCATATAGCATATTCATTTCAACTAATTTTTTGAAATTGATTTCTTCTGTATACATGTTTCATCTTCTCCTTGTTATACCCTATGAAGACTGATTTTTCTTAATTTTAATAAAATTTTTGCGAGTATGCAAAAAAAATTTGCATGTTTAAGGTGAAAAATCTTTAAAAGAGAAGAAAGATATTGCGTGGAATTCAGATTTTTTCAGTACTATCTCTTAATCCTAAGTAAGAAATTAGGTTGGTATATATCTTGCATGAATAGTAGTTGAATCTTATAAATTTGGAGGTGGGAGAAAAGAGTTACATGCGCACTTAATAAGAAAGAGGGGTTAAAAGATGAAAACAGTAATAGAAAACGTGTACAGTCCTTGCTATGGCAGAGTTACAAAATTATTTATTAATGAAAGTTCCTACGTATATGAGTGGGAGAAATTAGCTTTAATTGAAACGATGGATGAACGGAAAGTAGAAGTTAAAGTGGGAATCAGCGGTTATGTGGAATTGCTAGAAGTAGAAGAAGGACAAGTTATCACGGAGCAAACATTATTAATAACAGTCAGGGATGATTTATTGATTACAGGAAGTGATTAATATAGTCCTTCTGGATGATGTACCGTTTTCTAAGGATCTTTTAAACAATTGTGGAAAATTATAAAAAATTTTAGTAGCAACTATTTATCGTGTGATAGGTATTTCCTTGGATTGGGAGATTTTCTTTTGAAAAATCTCCCTCTTGTTACAATTCTGTCGTAATCATGAGTATGCACTTTATTTTTTTATATTATTTTTTAAAGCGTTTACATTTCTGCTAGGGGGGCTCATATGGAAAAGCAAAATCAGGAGTTAAAGCGAGAGCTAAAAAGTCGACACATATTTATGATTGCACTTGGAGGGGTTATTGGCACAGGTCTTTTCTTAGGATCAGGTTATACAATTCATGAAGCAGGGCCAGGCGGTGCGATTGTAGCGTATCTTGTTGGGAGCTTTGTTATGTATTTAACGATGCTTTGTCTTGGAGAGTTAGCTGTTGCTATGCCGAATGCAGGATCTTATCAAATGTATGCTACAAAGTATATTTCGCCTGCGGTAGGTTATGTAGTTGGTTGGATGTCATGGTTAAACTGGGCTGCTACGATAGGGATTGAGTTGATTGCAGTAAGTATTTTAATGAAGCGCTGGTTTCCACATGTACCATCTTGGATATGGTGCGTCGTGTTTGCAGTCCTTCTTTTTTCGATTAATGTATTATCCTCACGGAGTTTTGCAGAGGTTGAGTTTTGGATTGCTGGCATTAAAATAATTACAATTATTGCATTTATTATTTTAGGCGGGGCAGCGATGTTTGGATTTTTACATATGAAAGGAAATGACGCAGCACCGATGCTTTCAAACTTTACTGATCACGGGGGACTGTTCCCGAATGGACTGAAAGCGATTCTAATTACCATGATTGCCGTTAATTTCTCCTTTCAGGGGACCGAAATTGTTGGGATTACGGCCGGTGAGAGTGAAAACCCGGAGAAAACCATTCCGAAAGCAATTAGAAATACAGCTTGGCGTATATTCATTTTCTTTATACTTTCTATGTTCATACTCGCTGGGTTATTCCCATGGGAAAAAGCGGGATTAGTAGAAAGTCCATTCGTAGTTGTATTTGATAAAATTGGGATTCCGTATGCCGCAGATATTATGAACTTTGTTATTATTACAGCGGTGTTATCAGTAGCAAATTCGGGCTTATATGCAACTTCTCGTATGCTTTGGTCTATGTCGAAGCAAGGGATGATTAGTCCAATTTTTGGGAAGTTATCTAAAAACGGTGTTCCTATTTATGCATTAATTACAAGTACAATTTTTGGTTGTCTTTCTTTATTATCTGGTATATATGCAGAAGATACAGTTTATTTATGGCTTCTTTCTATTGCAGGATTCGGTGGAATACTAGTCTGGGCATCGATTGGTTTATCAAATCTTCTTGGTAGAAGAATGTACGTAAAGCAAGGCGGGGATATTAAGGATTTGAAATTTAAAACGCCGTTGTATCCGTTTGTGCCACTTCTTTGTTTCGGATTAAATATGACTGTAATTGTGAGCATGGCTTTTATTCCAGATCAACGTATGGCATTGTATTGTGGTGTTCCATTTATGATTGTTTGTTTACTGTTTTACCGTGTTACAAAAAATAAGAAAAAATCAATGGAACACATTGAAAAGAAGGATACAATAGAAGTAAAAAGTTTATGATGGAATTTTAGGTTTGATTTTTATGTAGATGAGTAATAGTGTTATAAAAAAATCAACCGTAGGTACATAATCATAGCTTTATGTTATATGTAGAGAATGACAGGATATCATTAGTATTGAAATGAAAATCAAAAAACGAGCTAATCTACCAGATAGCTCGTTTTTTATAAAATACATGTAGACTAAGAGGATTGATCTTTTTTGATTTGTAGTTTAACAGTCCAAAAAGCAGCAAGCATAATCGCTGCGATACAACCGCTAACTGTCCCGAGTAGCTGTGCATAAGGAAGGCTATTCATGTCGCTGTTGAGAAAAAACATCATGCATAGGATTGCAGGGAAAAGGTATAGGTAATATAAGCGTTTCAGTCGTTTATCTTTTATCATCAACTTAGCCCCTTTTTATAAATTTATAATTAAATTATAACATAAAATTTTCCAATTTGTGTGGTAGAATTCTGATTTGTGAAAGAGTAAGAAAAGTTTCATCTTAAGTTATGGATAAAATGAAGAAGTTGAAGTTCAGCAGTTGATTGAGTTTACGAAAGTGATTACCGCTTTTATCTATGAATGGTGTCATACACAAAAATAAGAAAAAATTAAGGTTTTCCTAATAAAAGGATAAGATACATCATGTAATATGAAAAGTACCTGTCGTGGAATCGTACAAACTTTGATGTTTGTACGATTTTTTTAGGATGGAACTATTTCAGAAGCTAGTCAAATTAGAATTTTGAAATAGTTCCATTTTTCTTGAGCAGCCTCTAAGTTTTCTTCTTTATATCAGCCAATTTCTCTTTTGCTAACTCAACTGCAATTGCATCATCCAAATAGCCAATTGGAAATATATAATCTGGAATAATGTCTGTTGATAAAACAAAATACAGTAGGGCACTTCCAATGATAGCACGCTCATTGAGAGGAGTGGACTCTTTGCAAAATTGATGATACATATCTGTTAATTGCTCAATGAAAGGACCTGTACTATCAATTTGCTCTAGTTTTGTTGAGAAACTCTCATGAATGCGTCTCTGACCTTCTGTTGTTTGTGCATATCTTTCATAATTTTCAAGTTCCTGTTTCACACGAGTTGTTGTGTACTCATAATCAAATAAGTTGGAGGATTGTAATGTTTGTTGAATTGCATCAAGTGATGTGTACATATCTGTTTTTTCTTTTTTTGTATGAGGGGAATCTGTATAGATTGCATCATATAACACTTGCGGTGGAATTTGCAGACATTCTGCAAATTTTTGCAGGTGTTTTTGTTTTGCTTGTTGTTTACCATTTATAATTCTTGAAATTGTGGAAGGATCAATGTTTGTAAGTGTTCCTAATTGGCGCATAGATAAGGCACGTTCTTTTAACAATTTTTTTAATAAGGTACCAAGTTTATCATTTGGATTTTGAGTAGACATAGTTTTGGCACTCCTTTTTTTTCTAAGGTGTTGAAAAAATGTGGAGCTTTTTATTACAAGTATATGAAGCTGACAGGCACAGTTGCTCAACATTTGCATAATATGCAATGAAAAGTGAACAGAAGGAGTGAATGTTGATGAGTACAGCCAGTTTATTTTCAATTTTTTTGATTGGAATTGCTTCTAATTTAGATAATGCAGGTGTAGGTATTGCGTATGGGATTCGCAAGATTCGAATTTCTTGGTTTAATAATTTTATCATCGCCTTTTTGGGTTTCTTGTTTGCTCTATTGGCTGGCTTTTTTGGAAGTTGGATTTCATTGTTTATTTCAGATTTTATCGCAAATTTAATTGGTGCACTTGTACTCGGGATAATTGGGGTATTTGTTTTATGTCAACCCTTACTTAGTAAGCAAGGGGAGGTATCAGAGAAAGATGGAAGCGTGATGGGAATATTACGTAATCCTGAGAATGCTGACTTTGATAGATCTAAAACAATCAGTTTTTCTGAAGCATTGGTATTAGGTGTTGCATTATCAATTAATAATCTTGCAGGGGGATTTGATGCGGGAGTAACCAACTTGAATCTTTGGTGGACTGCAATTATCTCAGGTACATTTAGTTTCATTTGTATTAGCGGTTTTTCCTATATAGGGAAGAGATTTTTAGCGGAATACTTAGGAAAATGGGCAACAATTATTGCGGGCATTTTACTAATTCTTATCGGAATCGATCAATTGATGTGAGAGCAGATTGGAAAACAATATTCGAATATTTCCTTGGAAATACAACAAAGTACTGCATATATCGACGTGTTTTTCTTCATACTAACATTGATTTCTTTTAAAGAAAGGGGGATGAGTATGGGACGTGGTAAAGCATTTGATCATAAGAAAAAAGGTCATGATCATCAGCCACCTAAAGGAGCATTCATTCATAAGGATGTAAATGAGCATACGTTAGAAGAGGAAGAATTACCAGTTAATATTGAAACGTACAAAAATAGTTTAAAAAAACATTAAAGCACCTATATAGGTGCTTTTTTAGCGGATGTCCTCAATTAATTGCTGTGATTCTTCATACATGCCATATTCACCTAGAACTTGAATGCAACGCCATTTTAATTCCTCAATACTTGGTTCAAGTTCTTCGGGAAGGACATGATGAATGTCTTCAAGTCCCATTCCAAAATGAATAAGCTCTAGTACTTGATCATCAATATTTCGATCCATTAATAATTCCAATACTTCTAAATTGAATATGTATCGATAAGCCTCATCGGGGGAAACAACTTTTAATTTTAGGCTTTCTACAATACTGAGTATAAAAAGAAGGATGGTTTTTTCTAGGACAGGCTGTTCCTCCATTTGAAAAATAAGTTTCATTTCTTTTACACCTCCACCGTATAGCGTTAGGTTGTACTATATTATTCGGGAGGGGGGAACAAATATGCATAATAAAAAAAGTTATCCTATTTAAGTGGGGGCAGGATAACTTTTTTATTTGTTGGAATTTGAAATTGAATTATAGGTAATGAGGAAAACTGTCATTAAGAAACCTTTTTAAAAAATACTCCAACCTTCCTGAGCGGAGAGTAACTCTAATATTTTAAATCCAGCGATACTATTTCCATTTGCATCTAGAGCTGGTCCAAAAATACCGATTCCCATTTCGCCTTTTACGCAGCCAAAAATACCACCGGCTACCCCACTTTTTGCGGGAATACCAACGCGGATTGCAAATTCACCAGATTCGTTGTACATGCCACATGTTACCATAAATGTTTTGCAAATTTTTGTGATATGTCTTGGAATAATTTGTTTTTTCTTATATGGATCGTAGCCATCCATTGCGAAGATTAAACCAATACGTGCTAAATCAATACAGTTTACTTCAATAGCACATTGACGTGTGTATAAATCCATTAATTCCTCGATATTGCCATCAATGATGCCATTTTGCTTCATATAGTAGCAAAGAGAACGATTTAAGTAAGCAGTTTCTAGTTCAGAGATGGCTACTTTTGAAGAGTAGTTAATTGTAGGATTGTCTGTAATATCACGTACGAAGCGGAGAATTCGTTCCATCTTCTCTTCGTTACTATCTCCTGTAAGCATACTTGTAATAGCTAACGCACCAGCGTTAATCATTGGATTAAGAGGTTTAGAAGGGCTAGTTGTTTCTAGCTTAATAATAGAATTGAATGGGTCACCAGTGGGCTCCATTCCAACTTTAGAGAATACATATTCTTCACCGCGATCTAGAAGAGCAAGAGCAAGTGTAATTACTTTTGAAATGCTTTGAAGGGTGAAGAGTGTTTGTGAGTTACCAGCATGGATATATTCTGTCTCTTTATGGTAGATAGCGATCCCTAAATCGTCTGGATTTGCATTTCCTAGTTCGGGGATATAAGTAGCAAGTTTACCTTTTTTTGTATATGGCTTTACTTGTTCTAACAGCTGTTGCAAGTTATTTATCTCGATGCACTGCATAATACCAACGCT
This sequence comes from Bacillus sp. 105MF, assembly GCF_000374885.1. NCBI lineage: Bacteria > Bacillati > Bacillota > Bacilli > Caryophanales > Bacillaceae > Bacillus > Bacillus sp. 105MF. Next base: position 44,842 of record NZ_KB895589.1, read on the forward strand.
CCTGTTCCTGTTTCACTAAGTTTACTGTTCCCTATAAACTTGGAAATAAATAATAACATGAAAAAGTGGAATGATAAAATGAAACTTCTATTTGAATAAAAATTGAAAACAATATAAACCCTTTTTTAGTTGGGAGAGAGGATCTGGCCATGCATAGAAGCGGTCAGATCTTCTTCCTGCCCCATGCCAAGTAAAACAAAGAGAGAAAACGAGGGCAGGTCACCTTTTGTTCTTCATAGCCGTGGCTTATATGTTGGAAAATCAAAATGGCTGTATAGTTGCCTTATCTTTCATTTTAGTCGGTAATAAAAGGAAAATCCCCCTTTTATATAACAGTTTGAAAATGGGTAATATATCCATAAAAAGTTCATAAATAAAAGCTACACATCTATACAACTATATGTTATTATGATTATGTAATAGAAAGCGTTTTCTAAGGTACAATTATAATGATAACGATTTCATAAATTGAATAGGGGGAATTACAATGTTGCAGTTTCTACAACGTATTGGTAAAGCGTTAATGCTTCCAATCGCAGTGTTACCAGCAGCAGGATTATTGCTTCGTTTAGGTCAACCAGACGTATTTGATATTCCTGTTATGGCACAGGCCGGTGCAGCAATTTTTGATAACTTAGCACTTATTTTTGCAATTGGTGTTGCAATCGGTTTATCTGTTGATGGTAGTGGTGCCGCAGGTCTTGCAGGTGCGATTGGTTATCTAGTTATGAAGAATACAACTAATACTTTAAGTGTTAGTTATTCAACAGCAGAATTAAATGATAAATTAAAAAGTGTTCAAGACTTACTCGGTTCAGTTGATCCGAGTAAGTTAGCAGATACAATGACAAAAGTTTCAAAAGCATCGGCTTTAACACCGAAGATAAATATGGCTATACTTGGTGGTATTATTGCCGGGGTTGTCGCTGGCTTATTATATAACAAATTCCATAAGATTAAGTTACCAGAATGGTTAGGCTTCTTTGCAGGAAAACGATTCGTGCCAATTATTACTTCTGTTGTCATGCTTCTTTTAGGATTAGTATTCGGTCAAATTTGGCCAACAATTCAAAGCGGTATTGATGCAGTAGCACACGGTATTGTAAACTTAGATGCAATCGGAGCTGGTCTATTCGGTTTATTAAATCGTCTATTAATTCCAATTGGTTTACACCATGTAATGAACACATATTTCTGGTTTGTACTTGGTGATTTTACAAATGCAGCAGGCGATATTGTTCATGGTGATATCGCACGCTTCTTTGCGCAAGATCCATCAGCAGGTATGTTTATGACTGGGTTCTTCCCAATTATGATGTTCGGTTTACCAGCAGCATGTTTCGCAATGATTGCAGCTGCTAAACCAGAAAAACGTAAAATGGTTACAGGAATGTTAGCTGGTCTTGCTTTAACATCATTCTTAACTGGTATTACAGAACCAATTGAATTCTCATTCATGTTCTTATCTCCAGTATTATATGGTATTCATGCTGTATTAACAGGTATTTCGTTATTTGTAACAACAAAACTTGGTATTCACGATGGTTTCTCATTTAGTGCCGGTGCGATTGATTATTTCTTAAACTTAGGTATTGCAACAAAACCGTTATTATTAGCGGGAATTGGTTTGATTTATGCAGCAATTTACTTTGCGGTATTCTATTTCTTAATTAAGAAATTTAACTTAAAAACTCCAGGTCGTGAAGATGATGAGGAGTTAGTAGAAGAAGATGAAGTACCAGTTGCAGGATCTATCGGTGAAACTTACGTAGCAGCATTAGGCGGAAAAGACAACTTAACCGTTATTGATAACTGTGCGACTCGTTTACGCCTACAAGTCAAAGATGCAAACTTAGTAAATGAGCCAGCATTAAAACGTGCAGGTGCAAAAGGTGTTATGAAATTAAGTAATACAAGCGTGCAGGTTATCGTAGGTACAAACGTTGAATCTGTAGCTGATGATATGAAAAAACATGTATAAATAATTGTAAAAGAGGATGTTCAAAAAGGTCGATAAAGTTGATCTTTTTGAGGGCATCCTCTTTTTTTATAGAAATATTATCGGGAATCTTACTTTTTGGAATTTTCTTTTTCTTTTTTTGTGCATATTTGTTGGTAATACGTTCGTCACATGATAAAGTAGGGATGGTATAAAACAAAACTTCCATTAGTTAGGAGAAATTAGAGGGTATCTTTTTTATGAATGGATTAAATTATTGGTAAATAAGGGGAAAAAAGAACCATGAATGAAGAAAAGGATAGTGTCAGTGTGAAAGCTCGTCGACCGGTTACATACATAAAAAGAACGGTCATTCTCATTGTATTGTTTTCGCTTGTATATTTTGCGTTTACAAAAATTACTTCACATAATAAGAAAGAGAATGCGTTAAAAGCAACTAAGGAAGTAAAGAAAGAAACGGTACAAAAACAAGCAGAACAACCTCCGGAAGTGCCACAGCAAGCTAATAAGGAAGTGGAACAACCTGTCCAAGGACCACCACAAGAAATTAACGAGAATGCCCAATTAGATGAGTATTTAAAGAGCAAAAATTTTAGTGGAACAGCAGTTGTTGTGAAAAATGGAAAAGTACTTTTGAATAAAGGGTACGGGCTGGCAAATCAGGCGAAAAAAATACTAAATAATTCAGAAACAACATTTTATATTGGCTCAATTTCAAAGGCATTCGTAGCGACAGCGATTATGCAGTTAAAAGATCAAAATAAACTTCAAACAGAGGATACAATAGCGAAATATATTCCTAGTTTTCCAAGAGGTAGCGAAGTTAAATTAGTTCATCTATTGACACATACATCTGGAATTCCTGAATATGAGGCAGGAGCAGATGATATTTCTCATGAGGAATTGTTGAAGCGAATTGGACAACAAAAACGTTTATTTAATCCAGGTGAAAAATGGAAGTATTCGGATTCCAATTATTCAATACTTGGTTACATTGTTGAGAAAGTTAGTGGACAACCATTAGAAGAATATATTAAACAACATATTTTTGATGTTGTAGGCATGAAAAATTCGGGTTTTGGTACTGAATTAGAGAAAACAAAGTATCCTTCTACTGGTTACAAGATTGTAAATAATAATATGACAGTACCTGCTATCCCGAGCATGTCACAATTATATGGAAATGGCGACATATATACGAGTGCAAATGATTTATACTTATTTAACGAAGCGCTATTTTCTGGGAAGCTAATATCCAAAGAAAGCTACAATCAAATGTTTACAGCATTTAAAAAAGATTATGGATTTGGATGGTATGTAAATCCGGGAAGTTACTCTAATCACGGTGTAATGCCGGGATGGAATTGTTTAAATGGATTTAGTAGAAGTGGTAATGCGTATGTTATTTTATTATCTAATATTCAAAATAACATTAAATCATTTGGTACGGTTAATAATGATATTTATACGATGTTGCAGCATATTGAAGTGTAAGAGACTATCTTTTGAGGTAGTCTTTTTTTCATGTAAGTTGAGAATTGATGTAAAAGAAGACGGCATTCCACTAGAAGCAGTTCAATATTTTTCAGCAAGTGGTGGGTCACTTGTTTCGATATCGGTATCTGAACATGCGGATTTTGAAAAAGCGGTATACTATGCGGTAACAACAATTATAACCTTTAAAAATTAGAAGACATCGTAGTAGGATGCCTCTTTTATTGGAAAAGTATAGAGTTGACAATTAAACTTTGTTGTAACTATAATTGTTTCAACTTGATCATAAAGGGGAAATTAATCATGACATTAAAAATAAAAGTCTATTCGGATTACGTTTGTCCATTTTGTTTTTTAGGTGAAAAGCCACTGCAAGAAGCAATTCAAGGAAAAGATGTAGAAGTAGAATGGATGCCGTTTGAATTACGACCATATCCAGCGGAGCGAATTGATCCATGGAATGAGCCAGATAAATTAGGGATGTTCCAAAGCACAATTATGCCATGGGCAGAGCAAATGGGTGTTGATATGAAACTGCCCCGACTTTCACCGCATCCATATACACATACAGCTTTTGAAGGATATCAATTTGCAAAAGAACATGGAAAAGGAAATGAGTATCAGCACCGTGTATTCACAGCGTTTTTCCAAGAAGAACGAAATATCGGCGAAATTGAAGTGCTAGTAGAAATTGCTGGAGAAGTCGGATTGAATCAAGAAGCATTTCGAGCTGCTTTAGAAAATCACACATATAAAGCAGCTCATGAAAAAGCAGTACATCATGCATATTATGAACAGGGCGTACAAGCTGTGCCGACATTTATTATTGGTGATAGCGTTGTCCAAGGTGTCCGAGATAAAAAAACGTTAGAAGCAGTGATTGAACAAGAATTGAAAAAAGAAACTACAACTTTGTCAGAAGGAATGACATGTAACATAGATGGTTGTGAGTGATAAAAAACGGATGCGTATAGCATCTGTTAGGCTGTTGAGAGTGTCCCAACAGCTGTTTTTATTTTAAATAAGTTCAGCCATTTCTCTATGTTCAAGCTTATATATAACAAAAACCAAAAGAGGAGGTATTAGAAATGAAGTATGCAATTCCCCCGCAGTATTTGCCCGTCCCAAGTAAAAGACGTTCTGGATTACAAATGGATCAAGTTACATTTGTTGTTGCTCATGATACCGGAAATCCAAATGCAACAGCTGCTCAAAATATATGGAGAAGAAAATGATTTATATTGTGTGGGGACGAACGAATGGATTAGTGCAAATTTGAAATATGTAAAATATATTTCCAATTAATCATGAAAAGAAGTGTACCAAACAGGTACACTTCTTTCTATTCTGTTCTAAAAAAACTATAACAGAATAGGAGGTAAGGGTATTACAGTTTAAAATGGGTATGACCCTTTATACTACAGAATAGGATTCGTTTATAAGAATACCAAAAATATACAATTAAGGAAAGAGTTAATTTAAAAGAGTTTTAAATGAAGTTAACACTATGTGTATAGTGGTTTGTTCAATATTTCACAAACGTGTCACAACTATCTCATTCGCTTTTTAAAAAAAAGTAGTATTCTAAATGTGTAAGCTGTTATATAAAAAATCTTAGTCCTGTACTAATCAAAAAATGGAGGAGATTAGGATGACTCAAGTATTAGAAAATGTAAAAAATGCATGGACAAACTTTAAAGGTGAAAAGTGGAAAGCAGAGATTGATGTCCGCGACTTCATTTTAAATAATGTAAACACTTATGAAGGTGACGAAGCCTTCTTAGCGGGAGCAACAGAAGTAACGAAACAACTTTGGGATCAAGTAATGGAGTTAACAACACAAGAACGTGAAAATGGTGGCGTTCTTGATATGGATACAAGCATTGTTTCTTCTATTACATCTCACGGTCCTGGATATTTAAATAAAGATATTGAAAAAGTAGTTGGTTTCCAAACTGACAAGCCATTTAAGCGTTCATTACAACCTTATGGTGGTATTCGTATGGCAGAACAAGCTTGTGAAGCTTATGGATACGAAATGGATAAAGAACTTAGTCGTATTTTCAGAGATTGGCGCAAAACGCATAACCAAGGTGTATTTGATGCTTATACTCCAGAAATGAGATTAGCTCGTAAATCAGGTGTTATTACAGGTCTTCCAGATGCATATGGTCGAGGACGTATTATTGGTGACTATCGCCGCGTGGCATTGTACGGTGTTGATCGTTTAATCGAAGCGAAAAAAGAAGACTTAAATTTAACCGGCGGTGTAATGAGCGAAGATACAATGCGTTTACGTGAAGAGTTATCTGAGCAAATGCGTGCACTTCAAGAGTTAAAACAAATGGCTGCTTCTCATGGTTTTGATATTTCTAAACCAGCAACAAATGCACAAGAAGCATTCCAATGGTTATACTTCGCTTACCTTGCAGCGATTAAAGAACAAAACGGGGCAGCAATGAGCCTTGGACGTACTTCTACATTCTTAGATATCTTCATCGAAAGAGATATTGAAAATGGTACATTAACTGAAGAAGCGGCACAAGAAATTGTCGATCATTTCATTATGAAATTACGTCTTGTGAAATTTGCGAGAACACCTGATTATAATGAATTATTCTCTGGTGACCCAACTTGGGTAACAGAATCTATTGGTGGTATTGCACTTGATGGTCGTCCATTAGTAACGAAAAACTCATTCCGTTTCTTGCACACATTAGATAACTTAGGACCAGCTCCAGAGCCAAACTTAACAGTTCTTTGGTCTAAACAATTACCACAGAACTTTAAAAACTACTGTGCGCAAATGTCTATTAAAACATCTGCAATTCAATATGAAAATGATGACATTATGCGCCCAGAGTATGGCGATGATTACGGTATTGCTTGTTGTGTGTCTGCAATGAGAATAGGTAAGCAAATGCAGTTCTTCGGAGCTCGTGCAAACTTAGCTAAGACACTATTATATGCAATTAATGGCGGTAAAGATGAAAAATCAAAAGAACAAATTGGACCTGAATTTGCACCTATCACTTCTGAAGTATTAAATTACGAAGAAGTTATGCGCAAATTCGATATGACAATGGAATGGTTAGCTGGTTTATATTTAAACACATTAAATGTTATCCATTATATGCACGATAAATATAGCTATGAACGTATTGAAATGGCACTTCATGATACAAATGTTCTTCGTACAATGGCAACGGGTATCGCTGGCTTATCTGTAGTAGCTGATTCTTTAAGTGCAATTAAATATGCGAAAGTAAAACCAATTCGTGATGAAAATGGCATTGCAGTTGACTTTGAAATTGAAGGTGATTTCCCTAAATACGGTAACAACGATGACCGTGTAGATGAAATTGCAGTAAACCTTGTGAAAACATTTATGAACAAGCTTCGTAAACATAAAACATACCGTAACTCTGTTCATACAATGTCAATCTTAACTATTACATCTAACGTTGTATATGGTAAGAAAACTGGTAACACTCCAGACGGTCGTCGTACTGGTGAGCCATTTGCACCAGGTGCAAACCCTATGCATGGACGTGATACAAAAGGTGCACTAGCATCACTATTATCTGTTGCAAAATTACCTTATGAAGATGCGCAAGATGGTATTTCTAATACATTCTCAATTATTCCAAAAGCACTTGGTAAAGAAGATGATGTACAAGTTAAAAACTTAGTATCTATGCTTGATGGATATGCAGTGAAAGAAGGACATCACTTAAATATTAACGTATTTAACCGTGAAACATTAATGGATGCAATGGAACATCCTGAAAAATATCCACAATTAACAATTCGTGTATCTGGTTACGCAGTTAACTTCATTAAATTAACTCGTGAACAACAAATCGATGTAATTAACCGTACAATGCATGAAAGTATGTAAGTAAAAAGTTTCCCTCTGTTGTAATAAAAGCAGAGGGAGGCTGTTTCAATAAAGGAGGAAGTTAACATGGTAAAAGGAAGAATTCATTCTGTAGAGTCTTGTGGTACTGTTGATGGCCCAGGAATTCGTTATGTCATATTTACACAGGGGTGTCTATTACGCTGCCAATATTGTCATAATGCTGATACGTGGGAAATCGGTAAAGGAAAAGAAATAACAGTTGAAGAAGTAATGCAGGATGTTACATGTTACCTTCCTTTTATTGAAGCTTCCGGTGGTGGCATTACTGTGAGCGGTGGGGAACCATTACTGCAGTTAGACTTTTTAATTGAGCTATTTAAGAAATGCAAAGAAATTGGAATTCATACAACAATCGATTCTTCTGGAGGCTGCTATTCTGAAGAGCCAGAGTTCCAAAGAAAATTAAATATTTTAATGGACTATACAGATTTAGTATTATTAGATTTAAAACATATCGATCCTAAAAAGCACCGTAAATTAACTGGTAAAACGAATGAACACATTCTACAATTTGCTCGTTATTTATCTGATAAACAAAAACCAATTTGGGTAAGACACGTATTAGTTCCAGGTGTTACTGATAGTGAAGAAGATTTGCAGAGATTATCTAGCTTCATTCAAAGCCTTTCTAATGTAAAGAAAGTTGAAGTCTTACCATATCACAAGCTTGGTGTATATAAATGGGAAGCACTAGGACATAAGTATCCTCTTGAAGGGGTAGAACCTCCAACAGAAAAAAATGTTCAAAAGGCAAAAAATATTTTACAAGCAGTCTAATCCATTTGGATTAGACTTTTTGCTTTCTTTTAATAAAATCTAGAGTATATCTATAGAAAAGAGTATACTGAAAGTGGAATATCCATATTTTTGTAAAGAAATAAGAGGATAAATTTACATAATTGTAAAGGGAAAACCAAATAGTAACAAGAATTAAGAAGTAGCAGGGTGAGTATCATGGAATATGATCATTTGTAAGTTATTGCGAAAGCTCTGATAGGAAAGTATAATGTAAAGATATGAGCACAGATAGGATTAAGGGGTCAATCTTATATGCTTTGCATATCCACGACAGGTACATAGCTAACATGAAAGTGTTGGAATCCAAACATGTAATTTTTTTTAGGAAAATGTTTTTCCTATTGTCGTATATGCAATATGGGAAAGCGAAAAAGCTAGGAGTGGATTTGTTTGATAAAAAACCCCAAGGTTTTAATATTAACTGCACATTACGGTAACGGTCATGTGCAAGTAGCAAAAACATTAGCACAAACATTTCGTCAAAAAGGAATTGAGGATGTGATTGTGTGTGACCTATTTGGAGAGTCACATCCAGTCATAACGGATATTACAAAATATTTATACTTGAAAAGTTATACAATAGGTAAAGAGCTATATCGCTTATTTTATTATGGTGTAGAAAAGATTTACGATAAGAAAATTGCATCGTGGTATGCGAATTTTGGGAGAAAACGCTTAAAAGCATTATTACATGCAGAAAAACCAGACATTGTTATTAATACATTTCCAATTATTGCAGTACCGGAATTGAAAAAACAAACAGGTTTCTCAATTCCTGTTTATAATGTGTTAACAGATTTTTGTTTACACAAAATATGGATTCATCGTGAAGTAGATCGTTATTTTGTAGCGACAGATCATGTGAAAAAAGTAATGGTTGAAATTGGTGTACCTTCAGAGCAAATTGTAGAAACTGGGATTCCAATTCGTAAAAACTTTGAATTAACTATTAACCCGGAAATCCTATATAGTAAATATCACTTATCTCGTGAGAAAAAGATTTTACTTATTGTAGCAGGTGCCCATGGTGTATTAGGAAATGTAAAAGAATTATGTCAATCATTTATGACAGTTCCTAATCTTCAAATAGCTGTTGTCTGTGGGAAAAATGAAGCCTTAAAACAAGAGTTATTAGGGCTTAAGGAACAAAAGCCTGAGGCATTAACAGTATTTGGTTATGTAGAGAATATCGATGAGTTATTCCGTATTACCTCTTGTATGATTACAAAGCCAGGAGGCATTACATTAAGCGAAGCGGCAGCTTTACAAGTACCTGTCATTTTATATAAACCAGTACCGGGACAAGAAAATGAAAATGCAATATATTTTGAAAAAAAAGGAGCTGCACTTGTAATTCGTGAAGATGAGGACATTTTTGCGAAAACAAAGGCACTATTAGAAGATGATAGGAAGCTCTTACAAATGAAAGAAGCGATGGGAAGTATCTATCGTCCAGAGCCAGCTTGCCACATTGTAGATGCAATTTTAGAAGAGAACCATGTGCAATCTAATCATATGCCGATTAAGTCGCCAGCTCTTGCTCAATCTTTTACGTAATATGAAACCCTCTTTGTATTTGGAAAGAGGGTTTCTTTGTTGTTTTGTAGGAATTCAGTATAAAAGTTAAAGTTAGTCACAAGGTATAACTGCCCTAGCCAAAACAGTTCCCCTCGATAAAGTTGTATGTTTTTATATATTCGTTATATGTTATCCACAAGAGAATGCGGTTTCAATAGACGGTAAAGTCGGAATATTAACAACGATATCCACATTGTCCACAATTTTCAGAAAAAATATCCACAAAATAAACATGATATTTGTGATTAAGTTTATAATAATCCAAAAGAATTGATAAATTTATACACAATTCTATTAATTTTGTGGATAAAGTTTTCCACAAAAAATACCCCTTATAATATAAGGGGTAAATCTTTACTTTGTCATCCAAAAAGTAAAGGGTAGGAGAGGGTAAAAAAATTACCTCAAGTTTCACTTTATCCCACTATTTGTGGGCAGTAAAATTCCATCTCAAACTTTGACGAAAGCAAAGAAGTTAAGTGATCAACTGCCCGTAAAAGCCCGATTGGTGAGGGCTGATAATCAGTGAAGGATAAAGCACCCATTGATTAAAATTTCACTTTATAATTATACACCTTTAGGGCGATATCCCGCTGCACGATCTGCTCTTCGAAACTCTCGTTGATAAAGAACCTCTTGTGTACTATTTAATGTATTTCTTGCTTTTTCACGTTTCTTTCTATCCATTACAGATCACCTCGTGTCATAAAGTTATTATCTATCATTTCCAATGACATAAAGAGGTATACACAATAAACAAGTATATTCATTTTATCCCGCTATTCGCGGGCAGTAAGGCCCCCACAAAATAGGTGGGGGATAAGTTTCCCACTGATTAAAGTTTCACTTTATAATTAGTGACATACTACGCTTCTTTTAAATGATGAGTATCTTGGAATGTAGTATCACGCATTGTAGAAAGAGTATATTGATCTTTTGGAATTTCATATAAGTTATATACTTCTTCGATTGCGTTAATTTCATCATAAACAGCTTTTCTAGTTTCGTTTGCTAGGTTTACATATGGTAGTTTTTCAGCTGCTTTCATCGAACGAATATTTACTTTGCGAATACGCATAAAGATTATTTCAATATCTAACTCATAGAAAAGCTCGCTGAAAAAAGCATCTTTTGCTAATTTATTATACCCCTGGCCATGATACGGTTTTCCAAGCCATGTACCAAGAAAACCAGCTTTTTCTTGCACATCAAATAAAGTAATCGTGCCGATAGGGTTTCCCCATTCATCTAAAATTGTGCGTGAAATTAATTCACCACGCTCTTCTGCTTCTATTGTTTGCTTTGTTAAAAATAAAAACTCTTCGTATGAATAAGCTTTTTGACGCACAAAAGGGAAGACAGCAGGATCCACCATTAAATCATATAGAACGTGGCTGTCGTGTAAGTCGCGTTTTTTTAACATACTAACTCCTCCTCATATGAGGGTAGCATGACGAAAAAACACCCCACCCTCGAAATTTTTATATCAACCTTTAAAAAATTTCGGGGTGGGAATCGAACCCACTAGAACCAGTCTATAACGCTGGTGGCGCACCATTTGCCTTCCCCATTCATCAATTTGAAATGAAAAATCACGACACAAATTGATTATGGTTTCATTCAGTTTATAATCGTATAATACTTTATCTAGTCAAAAAAATAAACTAGTTTTTTTTATTTTTTTTGTAAATTATTTTTCCATCAATCATAGTTAGTACGGGCTTGGCTAAGTAATGAAATGGGTGATGTGTCCATAATACAAGATCGGCATCTTTTCCAACTTCAATACTTCCAATTCTTTTCTCTAAACGTAAGTTTCGAGCGGGAATGATTGTAACTCCTTCTAATGCAATTTTTTCATCTAATCCTTCCCTGACAGCGATGGCTGCACAAACATTTAAATATTGAATGGGAGTATAGGGATGATCTGTTGTAATCGAAACTTCTATCCCATGCTTTGATAAAGTATGGTAAGTATCCCATGATTTATTTTTTAGTTCAATTTTTGATCGGCGTGTTAATGTCGGACCAACAGATATTTTTAAATTTTGATTGGCAAGTTCTTTTACAATAAAATGTCCTTCTGTGCAGTGTTCAATACGTAAATCAAGATTGAATTCTTTTGCAAAGCGAAGAGAGGAAAGAATGTCATCTGCCCGATGAGCATGAATACGTACTGGAATTTCTCGGTGCAAAGCTTTTAGAATAGGGAGCATTCGAAAATCTGCTTCGTTTCCATAATGTTGTGCTTCGTAAAAAGATTCACGAAGCAATCCCATAATCCCCATACGAGTAATCGATTCTTTTGTGCCATTACTATGAACTCGTTTTGGATTTTCTCCAAATGCAATTTTTAATCCAGCAGGTTCTTGAATAATCATATGATCGATACAAGTTCCGGCAGTTTTAATCACACATGTTGTCCCGCCAATAATATTTTGACTTCCAGGCATAACGTGGGCAGTTGTAACCCCATTTTGAACCGCATCTTGAAAAGCAATATCAAAAGGATGGATACCATCTAAAGAACGAATATGTGGTGTTAATACTTCAGATGTTTCATTGGCATCATTTCCAGCCCATCCAGTCCCTTCATCGTATAAGCCGAGATGAGTATGCACATCGATAAATCCTGGTAAAAGGTGAAGGGCTCTTGCATCAATAACAGTCATATCTTGAGTGGGCTCAATATGTGGTTTTATCGCAGCGATTTGATTGTGTTTAACCAATACATCTCCTTGAAATTTGGAAGAAGTAATGGGATATACAATGGCCTGCTTAAATAGCGTTTTCATAGATACCTCATTTCCATTGGCTAATAACCTTTAAATTAGTAAATAGAACAATTTTAATGGGTTTATTTCAGAAGTACTACAGTGTATGCAATATAATATTTTGTAATGCAGGGTTTAATGTAGGAAAAGAATATTGGTATCCGTGCTGTATTGCTTTGTTAGGCAATACATGTTGTCCTTGTAGCACAAGCATACTCATTTCTCCAAGTAAAGCATGTAGTGCAAATGCTGGAACGGGAAGCCAATGTGGGCGATGCATGATAAATGAAAGTGTCTCTCCAAACTCTTTCATTGTTGTAGGATTTGGTGCTGTAATGTTAAGAGGGCCTTCTATTTCTTTGGTGTCTATTGCAAAATCAATCATGCGGATGACATCATCTAGATGAATCCAAGACAGCCACTGATTACCTGAACCGATTGTGCCACCAATAAATAATTTGTAGGGAAGCAACATTTTAGGAAGGGCACCACCCTCTTTTCCTAAAACAATTCCAAAGCGTGTATAGACGGTTCGAATTCCTAGAGAAGTTGCATGAGAGGCTGCTTCTTCCCATAGTTTTACTGTAGTTGCTAAAAAGTCACTGCCATGTTCTTTGTTCTGTTCTGTAAAAATTTTTGTTTCAGATGTACCGTAATAGCCAATTGCGCTAGCGTTAATAAAAGTATGGGTCTTATTTGGTAATGTTTGTAATTGTTTGATGAGACTATTTGTTGTATGAAGACGACTCGTTATAATGTTTTCTTTCTGCTTCTTTGTCCATCGACCGTTATTAATAGATTCTCCAGCTAGATTAACAACAACATCGATAGAGGTGAGAGGGAATTTAGGTGAGCATTTATCCCATTGGACGTAGTGAATGTTAGAGTTGAAAGGTGTCTCTTTTTTTTCTCGGGTAAGAATGTAAATGGTGTACCCTTTTAGGCTTAAAAAAGTAGCTAATGCTTTACCGATAAAACCAGTTCCCCCAGAAATTGCAATTTTCAACTGAACTTCCTCCTCATTATATATATTCATGAAAAGCAAAATTGTTCCGCAACTATGTTAAAATAGTAGCGGGGTGAAGAATATGGCTGTCATTACAAAAATAGAAGTACAAAAACGAACGAAAGAACGATTTAATATTTATATTGATAAAGGACAAGGTGAAGAATACGGATTTAGTGTGAATCAAGTAACCTTAATCAAGCACGGTTTGCAAAAGGGTTTAGAAATCGATGAAGTAGAGTTAGCAAATATTTTATACAATGAAGAAGTACAAAAAGCATATTTGCAAGCAATTTCTTATTTATCCTATCAAATGCGGACGAAACAGGAAGTAGAAGAATACTTACGAAAAAAAGAAATTGGACAAGCCATCATCTCTGAAGTTATTTCGAAATTATTACATGATCACTATATTAATGATAAAGAGTATGCCATTTCGTATGTGCGAACTCATAGTAACGTGAACCAAAAAGGACCGACAATTATTAGACGGGAACTTTTTAATAAAGGTGTCCAAGATATAATTATTACTCATAGTTTACAAGAGTATCCGAAAGAGAAGCAAATTGAAAATGCCTTTGAGCTTGTAGAAAAAAAGAAAAAGTCCTATCAAAAGCATTCTTTTTTACAAATGAAACAAAAGCTAGAAGAAATGTTAGTCCGTAAAGGATATAATCGTGATGTAATTCAAATTTGTCTAGAAGAATTAAAAGAGGAAAAGGATGATACGCAGCAACAAGCTGCATTGTTATATCATGGAAATAAGTATCATGAGAAGCATAAAAAGCATGATGGATGGACATATGAAAATAAGATGAAACAAGCATTATATCGAAAAGGATTTTCTATTGATGAGATAGAGACATTTTTACAAATGAAACGTGAAGAGGGATGAGAGAATATGATGAATATGCCAAAACGTTATAGTGATATGACAACACATGAGTTAAGAGAGGAAATTGGCATTTTAAAAGAACAGGCTGTGAAAGCAGAGCAGCTTGGTATAGTAAATGAGTTTGATGTATTAATGAGAAAAATGGCAATGGCTCGTGCTTATATGACAGATATAAACGCATTTCAGATTGGTGAAACGTATGAACTTATAGAAGAACCGGGTGTCTTCTTTACGATTACGTATTTCAATGGGGTATTTGCTTGGGGACATAAACAAAATGAGACAGAGGAAATTGGTATTCCTATTTCGCTATTACAAGAGAAATAAAAAACCAGAGAGCCTTGGCTGCTCTGGTTTTCATTTTTCGTAGTTGTTAAAGGAGATAGGCAATTAAATTTGGCGTTTTCTCATCTCATTCGCCAAAATAATGAGAGACTGGTTTTGCTGCGTCTGTCCATTTACTTGTGCTTTTGCATGTTTCGGACGTGCCCAGGTAGGGTTGAATAATTCAGAACGACGATCTAAATGATTACGGTAGCTCATCTTTATCACCTCATGTAGGAAGTTAATTGCAATAACTCTTTAGAACGGACTATTATTTTTACTCTTCCTGATGATTTGCGGCACGCATACGTTCCTGTGGGTGCGTGTTAATTGTGCCGTTAGGTCTTTTCGAAGCAAAACGAGCTTTTGCTTTCGTTGGACCATCGATTTTGCTGTTGTTTTTTGATTCAGACCAAAATTCGGCTTGTCTACCCAAGAAGAACGCCCCCTCATTATTAAATGATACTTACTAAGAAGTATCATTAATAGAATGTGCAAAATAGAGAAAATTATGCTTGAACATAAAATGAAACTTCTGTTGGCGATGGAAGAAGTTCATGAATGCGTGTATCCTTTTGTTCATTTATAATTTTGATGTGGTAATGAGGTTTGGAAATAAAGTACGAAATTAATAAAAGGAGAAATAAATAATGAATGATAAGTATGAAGTACTAACAAAAGAATTACTTGAAAAAAATAGCTTTCTGTCTTATTCTCAGGCTCGTGCATGGATTGAGTTATTATGGGAGGACTTCCAAGTAACGTATGCAAAGTCTGGTCGTTATCAAGGTGAAGAAATGACGGAACAAATTGTAAGAACATGGATTAATAACCATGGTGAACGTCTCCATGAAATCCGCACGAATAATCCGAAATATAGTCATTTAATTAATCAAGATGATCATTTAAAGCATTAAAAAAAGCGACCGAAGTTGGTCGCTTTTTTTAATGCGGAATCAATTCCAATTTTTTACGAAGCTTTTCTTCACTAAAAATCCATCCAGTATAGGAACTAATAATATTTAAATTTTGATCCAGTTGGACAATTGCAACGAATGGGTAATAGTCTTTACTACGGTACCGTAAATCGATAAAACGCACTTCATAATAGTTGTCGTAATCAAAAATATCCCAGCGGTATACGGGTGAAAAAGATAAAAAAGCAGAAATGTTTTCATCTTTTTGTGCAGCTCGCATAATTTTATTATCTGGAAGTGGAATACGATCAAATTTATCATGCACCATAATATGGCCGCGGTGCCAACGCGTAACATAATAGTGTTTTTTTGTTACAATAGCCAAATGATAGTGATAAAAGCGATAAGAAGGAGAAATAATGACTTCCTCTACATCTTCAAATCGTTTGTAAACTACACTTTTTACATTTTGTCTCATTACAATTCGACCGACATAGTAGACAAACATTAATATATATGCAGCTAAAGCAGTATATCCTTTATGGGAGCCAACAACCATACAAGCGATAGCGAGTATATGGATAAAGAAAATAACAGCATCAAATGTATTAATTACACCTAATGCAACCCACCTTTTTGTAAAAGGCCTCAACGCTTGTGTACCATAGGCGTTAAAAATATCAACAAACACGTGAAGAAAGACGGCGATAAATGACCAAAGTAGTAGATGAAAATAGGGAGCTTCTGTAAAGAAGGCAAAGGAAATTCCGCTTATAAGGAAAGACCAGAGAATAACAGCAGGAATGGAATGAGTAACCCCGCGATGGTTTCGTATATATTTTGCATTATTACGTAATTTTAAGACGGTATCAATATCAGGAATATTGGAGCCAGCGATTGTTGCAAGCATAACAGCTTGTGGTCCGAAATCACTCTGGCTAATGGCTGGATCTAACGTTGCTAAACCACCTAATGTGACGCCCATAACAAGGTGAGTGGCCGTGTCCATGAAAATACACCTCCGTTTTTTATTAATGTAACTCTTTTTATTCGATATCTCAAGGCATTTGCCTTCTATTTCCTATATCATCTTACTTAAATTTTTTCCTAAAATCTTTATAATAGTACGTATATGCAAAAAATGAGGGGGATCAAGTTTGGCACTTGAAATATTAGATGATTTTAACATAGAGAAGTTTCAACATGATTTAATTAGTTGGTTTGAAAAAGAACAGCGTGATTTACCGTGGCGTAAAAATAAAGATCCGTATCGCGTTTGGGTTTCTGAAATTATGTTGCAGCAAACAAGAGTGGAAGCTGTAAAACCATATTACGCAAATTTTATGGGAAAGTTCCCAACGTTAGAAGTGTTGGCATCGGCAGATGATGAAGAGGTATTAAAAGCATGGGAAGGCCTCGGTTATTATTCTAGAGCGCGGAATTTACATGCAGCGGTGAAGGAAGTAAAAGAAGTATATGGTGGGAAAGTACCAAGTGATGTGAAAAAAATTGAAAAATTAAAAGGTGTTGGTCCATACACAAAAGGTGCAATTTTAAGTATTGCATACGGTATACCAGAGCCAGCTGTAGATGGAAATGTAATGCGTGTTTTATCCCGTATATTATCGGTTTGGGATGATATTGCGAAACCTAAGACGCGAAAAGTATTTGAAGAGATTGTACGTGAAATCATTTCAAAGGAAAATCCATCTTATTTTAATCAAGGCTTAATGGAGCTAGGTGCGCTCATTTGTATTCCGAAAAATCCAGCTTGTTTACTTTGTCCAGTTCGGGAACACTGTCGTGGTTATGCAGAAGGTGTACAGAAAGAGTTACCAGTCAAAAGTAAGGCGAAAGCTCCTAAAATGGTGCCGCTTGTTGCGGGTGTTCTGCAAACAGAAGATGGAAATTATGTAATTAACAAAAGACCGAGTACAGGGTTACTTGCGAATATGTGGGAATTCCCAAATGTTGAAATTAGTGAAGGGATTCGAAATCAGAAACAACAGCTTATTGATTATATGAAAGAAAACTTTTCCATTTCTATTTCCATCGATGAGTATGCAATGAATGTGCAACATACTTTTACTCATCGGACATGGGATGTATTTGTATTTTATGGGAAGGTAACAAGTGCTATTAAAGAAACAGATACATTAAAAGTTGTATCTAAAGAAGAATTTGAAAAATTACCTTTTTCTAAATCGCATCGTATGATTTATGAAGAATGTGTTAAAAAACTTCAGCCTTAATGGTTGAAGTTTTTTCGACATAAACATAATAATTACTTACAAATATTTCATATTCCCTTAACAAATGACAAATACAATGAAAGTTGTAATGAAAAATTTAAAGGGGGATAGGAAATGCTTAAAAAAGTAATCAGTTCAGCAGTTGTAGCGACTTTCTTACTTCAAACGTTGACTGGGCCAGGCCATGTCACTTTTGCTGAGGAGAAGGAACAAAATCAGCACACTTTCATTTCAGAAGTGCATTATACGGATGATCTGAGCTATATCGAATTGTATAACCCATCAGCGAAAGTTATGGATATGAAGAATGTTCAACTGAAGGTCAATGGAAAAGTGCTAAAACTTAAAGATGAAAATGAAAAGCAATCTGTACAACCAAAAGAAACGAAGTTAATCGTATTTGGAAATAAAACAGTTAATGAGATTAATGAGCGCTATAAGACGGAAATAAAAGAAAAACAAGTTTTATTTGCTACTGAGGATTTAAGTGATAAACAAATTAGGATTGAAGTAACGACTGAAAAAAATGAAACGGTAGATGTCATTGAAACAAGAAAAGAGAATAAAGATGTATCCATTCATTCTTTTTGGAATGAAACAAAGAAAGAAATGAAAAATGAAATACCATCACCTGGGACTTACACTGTATTCCAATCGCATAAAAAAGAAAATCCACCTACAGAACCCACACAAAAAGAGGCAGTCCAGCCAGACTCCAAAAAACTAGAGCCTGCACAACCAAACTCCAAAGAAACGATAGAAAAGCAGCCTGCACAAAAAGATAATAATCAAAAAGAAAAGTCATTACAAGAAACAGCGCATGTACCTAAAATGAAAATTAATGCACATGAAGATTTACCGATTGAACTTCAGTTAGCAAGTGTATACGATAAGGCAAAAGTAAACCTTGTATATCGTAGTGCGTCCGGTTTGTTAGTGAAAAAACTGGAAATGAACAAAGGTGAGAATAATTTGTATTCTACTGTTGTTCCAAAGCTAGATGTTTGGTCTGATACGTTTACATATTGGTTTGAAATTGAACAGGATGGAAAGATTATTACCTTTCCAGAAAAAGAACAATATGTAAGTACGGTTGAACGTCATGTAGAGGATTATACAAAGAATAGGGCAGTTATGATTACTGAACTAATGCCAGATACGATAAATGTGAACGGGAAAGATGGATATGAGTTTATAGAAATATACAATAATTCTAGTGAAGCAATACAGTTGAAAGATTATAAACTTATTTATAAGTATTCAGAAACTGGAAGTGAAGATTGGAATTTTACAGAAAATGCAACAATTCCATCAAAAGGAACGAAAGTGTTTTGGATTAAAAATGAAGGAAACGCAGCATTATCAAAACAAGACTTTATTCAAGCATACGGCGGGAATATAACCGAAGAACAAGTTCTTCCACTTAAAGTGGATGGAATGTCTAATAGCGCTGGGAGAACCATTCAATTTGCTGATCAGTACGGAACAGTTTTATCATCTGCAACATATGGGAAAGAGGATGTAAAAGTTGGTCAGAGTATGGCATATGCATACAAAACTGAAAGTACTGAAATGCAAAAAGTAGGTTGGTTTGAAAAAGGAACACCTGGTGTGCAAATACCATTTCAAGTACCGCTAGAGCTAGTAAAACAATCAGATCAAGTAGGCGTTGCGATTGAGCATACGGCATTACCTGCTCATATAGTAACAGAAGATTTAACTATCACTGCAACGATTAAGGGCGGAGAGAATGTAGCAGTTTTGTATACCCAAGATGGCAAGTTAGCACACAAAAAATTGCAGATGAATAAAGAAGGAAATAGCGATGTTTATAAGGTGACAGTTCCTCCAAAAGAGCTATGGGGAAATTCATTATTCTATAAAATTGTCGTGCAAGGGAATCAAGAAACAATTGAAAAATCTTATGAAACAAAAATAGAGCATAAAAAAATAGAACCACAAAGCGTACCGCCGTTGTTGATTACCGAAGTGACGCCGGACACGACGAATGTTGGGAAAGCAGATGGATATGAATTTATTGAAGTGTATAACAATAGCACACAAGATCTTAATTTTAAGGATTATACAATTCGATATCGTTATCCATCTGAAGGACCAGAAGGTGATCTCATTTGGGGATCTACTCCAGATGATGTTGTAATTCCATCAGGGCAGTCTCTCGTATTTTGGATTATAAATGGTGAAAACAATGAGAAAACCGTTGCTGACTTTAATAAACAATTTGGTGTGAACTTAGTAGAAAATAAAAATATTGTTAGAATATATTCAAATGGAATGGCGAATGGAAGTGCACGTGGTATTGTCGTTGCAACAAAGACGGGGACAGAAATTGCAGCTGCTTACTACAATGATCAAGCAAACCAAGCTGATGTAAAAGCTAATAAGGGAATTTTATATCGCTATCCTCAAGATGGCTCGCAAATTATGCAAAAGATTAGTAGTGCAGAACATAATGCATCTCCTGGAACTATATTCGAAGGACAAGTACCAGCTGAACGAGTTGCTTTGAAAGAGGATACGATTGCGCCGACGATTTCACATAAGGCAGCAGAAGGACTAGTTTCTGAATTTCAAGATCATAAATTGAGTTTTGCTGTTCTTGATAACGAACGAGTTAAGAGTGTAAAATTATATTACAAAACGAATCCGAATGCAGAATATAAAGCTGAAAATTTAGTAGAGGATCGTGTAGATAAAAAATATCATTATACCATTTATTCACCTGAATTAATTGGAAAAGAGAAAGTGACATATTACTTGGAAGCTTCTGATGGCTTCAATATAGTAAAAAGTGATATGTATTCAGTGCAAATAGCTGGGGAGAAAGATAAAGGCCCTCTTCGTCTTAATGTAAAAGATGATGAAGTGGTTGCAAATCAAGTTTTATTAAAAGGAACCTCTTCGTCGGTTGGGGCTGAACGACTTGCTCTTTTAGTGGACGGAAAGAAAGTTGAGACGAACACATATCGTTCGTTAGAGAAGCCTGCTTATTTTGCTTTCGATGTGAAGCAAACTGACTTGTATTTTAAAAACGCAGTCACAATTGGGAATGAAGTATTACGTATATTTGATGATACGTATAGTGATTATGTCACATTAACTGTAAAAATTGATCAATCAAAAATTAAATATAATGAGCCGTTCAAAATTGATATTCGATCTGGCACAAAGACGTCACCATTTGACAATCGAGTTGAAGAGAATAAAGATGATTTTTATTTAAAAAATGTTCGACTTGTATTAGCGGATGGAACGACTTTATATGATCCGAATTTTGCAAATCCAAATCAGGAGTTATCAATTGGTGATGGAGATACATCAACACCAGTATTTACGTTTGGATTCCAAGTTCCAGAAGAAAAGTTTATTTCCAATGCATATTTATGGGATACAAAACAAGTGAAGGATGGAAAGCATCGAATTGCAGTGCAAGATGGTGTGAATAAAGAAGTCGTTGCAAATGTAAAAGTTGATAATACACCACCAAAGATTTCAACTACGGTACAGAACGAGAAAAAATATAAAGGGAAAATTCCAATTGATGTAACAGTTACAGATGATATAGCAGGAGTGAAAAGTAAAAAAGTTATATTGGATGGTAAGGAAATTGTAACTCCATATGAAACATCATCTGCACAATTAGCAGCAGGAAAGCATGAGTTACATGTAGAGGCTGAGGATCAGGTAGGAAATCGTGAAGAAAAGACAATTATGTTTGAAACTTGGGCAGAAAATCCAACAGACCCTACTCCAATTGCACCTAAAGATGGAGAAAAAAATGTGAGCACGAATCCGACACTTGAAGCAAAAGTAACTGATCCAACAAATGACGCAATGAAGGCAATATTTTATAAAGGGTATACGTATAAGCCGAATGAAACGGATCGTATGAAAATTACCGAAAATTCGATAGAACAAGAACCACCACAAGCTTTTGCTGTGAATGGTGAGAAAAGTTTTGATCAAGATCAGCTAAGTAAAGTTAGTAAAAAAGATGGGAAATATTATACAACGGAATCAACAGAGAAATTTCCATATCATCGTTTTGATGTAACGGTTGCTGATGATGTGAAAAACGATGATACGGTAGAAGTAAAATGGTATGGACATTCTCTAGAAGGAAGAAAAGTTACGATGTATGCTTGGAACTACATGACAAATAAGTGGACAGAACTTACATCGAAAATTGCTGGGGATAAGGACTTTGAATTAAAAGGTGCTGTATTAGCGAAAGAATATGTAAAAGATCAAAAAGTAAGTGTAATTGTACAAGACCAAATTCCAAGTTCACCAAATAAGTTTGATTACACATTTGTATGGATGTCGGATACACAGTATTACTCTGAAAGTTATCCCTATATTTACAAAAGTCAGGTTGACTGGATTGCTGCACAAAAAGATCCATTAAATATTAAATATGTATTCCATACAGGGGATCTTGTTGATAAATCATATCAAGAATTTCAATGGCAGCGCGCAGATGAATACATGAAAGTACTTGAGAATGCGAAAGTACCGTATGGTGTGTTGGCCGGGAATCATGATGTAAATCATAAAGATGAAGACTATACAGCATACTCGAAATATTTTGGGGATTGGCGTTTTAAAGATAAGCCATTTTATGGCGAAAGTTATAAGGATAACCGCGGACATTATGATTTGATTTCAGTAAAAGGCAACGATTTTATTATGCTGTATATGGGATGGGGCGTTACAGATGAAGATATTCAATGGATGAAGGAAGTATTGCAGAAATATCCGAATCGAAAAGCGATTTTATCATTCCATGAATATTTACTTGTATCAGGCAATCGTAGTCCGATTGGTGACAAAATTTTTAATGAAGTAGTTAAACCGAATAAGAATGTGTTAGCTGTGTTGAGTGGGCATTATCATGACAGTGAGACATTAGTTGATGAAATTGATGATAATGGGGACGGCATCGTAGATCGTAAAGTATATCAAATGCTGGCGGATTATCAAGGTGGTCCAGAGGGTGGACAAGGATATATGCGACTTTTACAATTTGATACAACTGCGAACAAAATGTATGTCAAAACGTATTCTCCATATTTAAATGAATATAATTTTTATAAACCAGAAGAGTATCCAGGAAAAGATGAATTTGAATTAGACATTGATTTAAAACCTGCGATAAAACAAGTCGCAACAGACTATGTAGAAGTAAACGTGTACACGAATGAAGTAATCGGTAAAGATAATTTTGTGGCGAATTGGCGCAACGCAAAGGTAAAATGGGAGAATTTAAAGGAAAATACGACGTATCAATGGTATATAAAAGTCGAAGACCGATATGGTGGTCAAGTGACTTCACCAGTTTGGTCCTTTACAACAGGTAAAAAAGGTTGGAGATGGAGCGTGTTCCCAAATTAGGGAACACGTTTTTAGTCATAAGAAACTTTTGTACTGTGCGTCCAATCCGCGTCGCTTCTTTGAAGACCACCTCGAGATTCGATCTCTTTTATAATTTCTTTGTAAATCGTTTGGCCTTCTACGTTTAAATAAGGCATGATTTGTTGCAAGGAATGGTGAAAATAAGCTAATTCATCTTGTTTCCATTCTTCTTTCGAAATCATAGATAGTTCTGTCATATCGCGTCCAATGTACATGTGTACACCTCCATCATATGTAGTTTGAATGAGCCTAGGGAGATGTATGCGTAAATTAAAAAATAAAATTGCGGATATCTTTTGAAAGGGTTGGTTACATTATTGATTGTGGAGGTGAGAAAGATGAGTAAAAAACAACAAGGTTATAACAAAGCAACTTCTGGTGCTAGCATTCAAAGTACAAATGCTAGCTATGGTACAGAGTTTGCAACTGAGACAAATGTACAAGCAGTAAAACAACAAAATGCACAATCAGAAGCGAAAAAAGCACAGGCTTCTAGCGCTGGTGTTCAAAGTGCAAATGCTAGCTACGGCACAGAGTTTGCAACTGACACAGATGTGCAAGCAGTGAAACAACAAAATGCACAATCAGCAGCAAAAAAATCACAATCTTCTAGCACGAATCAATAACAAAGAAAAACACTTCTCGATTCAAGAGAAGTGTTTTCTTTGTTTGGTAATGTGATTATGTCAGGGGGGAAATTACTAGTGATAGTTTAAGGTCGATTGCTTTAAGAATTTTGTTGAGGGAGCCGACATAACTTCTAATAAGTCAACAAATGTAGTCAAAGGAGAAGGAGATAGGACATTAGAAAATATTTAGTAGCGATGTATCCTGTATGAATAGATGTTGGAATTTATTAAAAACAGGGGGTAAATAATGAATTCATTTGATAAGTTGGTAGGAGAACAATTGCAAACAATGGATGAGTTGTTGAAATTACAAGCGCATTTAGAGAAGTACCAACAGATCGAAACAAGTGAACAAGAAAAAGACGATAAAAAAGAGTTGCATTTTATTCGTCAAGAAATACACAAAACGGAACAAGCATTGAAGCTTTTGCATGAAAAATTTGAGCAACAAACAAATGAAGTGATTCACTCTTTTGAAACTGAAAAAATAATTTCTAACTAAAGAAGTGATGTATCCGGATGCTTTAGTTGGAAAAGCCCTTTCTTAATTTATGAAAAAGGGCTTTTTGTCGCATCAGGATTTGTCAATGGAGAGTAATAGTGTTTTACGAAAGCTGGATTGTGTCGGTTTAGTTTTAAAATTTTGACAAAAAAGTTATAATAGAAAAAAAGTGAATTCGGCTCAATACGTTTTTAAAAGGAACGATACTAGTTGGGACAACTTTAGAAGAGCATTCACAGTGAAAGAAGGGAGAACGTATGGGATTTCCCAAAGAAGGAGAAAAAATACAAATACATAGTTATAAACATAATGGTTTCATTCATAGAATGTGGGAAGAAACTACAATTTTAAAAGGGACACAAAGTCTTGTAATTGGTGCAAATGATCGGACTGTAGTAACCGAATCAGATGGTCGAACATGGATTACGCGTGAGCCTGCAATTTGTTATTTTCATTCAAATTATTGGTTTAATGTAATCGGTATGTTAAGAGAAGAGGGAGTGTATTATTATTGTAATTTAAGCTCTCCATTTGCATATGACTTTGAAGCATTAAAGTATATTGATTATGATTTGGATATTAAGGTATATCCAGATATGACATATACACTTTTAGATGAAGATGAGTATGAAAAGCATAGTCAGATGATGAATTATCCTCCAGTAATTGATACGATTCTAAAAAGAAATGTAGAGTATTTAACGCAGTGGATTCATCAAAGAAAAGGACCATTCGCGCCAGATTTTGTAGATATGTGGTATGAACGATATTTAATGTATAGAGATTAGAACAAACCTGCAGGGGTTTTCCCGGCAGGTTTGTCCTATTAAGGGGGGGATCATATGAGAGGAATAAATCGATACTTACAATTTGTAAAACCATATCGATGGCTTATTACAATTACAATTATTATTGGACTCATTAAGTTTGGTATTCCGCTTATTATGCCGTGGTTATTAAAGTATATTATTGATGATGTCATTCAAGGTGGTGGATCACTTCAGGAAAAAACATCACAATTGATAACAGCAATCGGGATTGCCTTTTTTATTTTTGGTGTACTGAGACCACCTGTTGAATATTATCGTCAATATTTTGCACAGCGTATTGGTAATACAGTACTTTACGACTTACGAAAACATATTTTTGGTCATCTGCAAAAGTTAAGTTTACGCTACTATTCAAATACAAAAACAGGTGAAATTATTTCGCGTGTAATCCATGATGTAGAGCAGACGAAGGATTTTGTTATTACAGGACTTATGAATGTCTGGCTTGATACAGCTACAATTTTCATTGCAATTGTAGTTATGTTTTCTATGAATATAAAATTAACGCTTGTTGCATTGTTAATTTTGCCGATTTATGCAGTTGCAGTGAAATATTTTTTCGGGCGTCTTCGTAAATTAACGAGAGAGCGTTCACAAGCATTGGCAACGATGCAAGGTTATTTACATGAGCGTATCCAAGGGATGCAAGTGACGCGTAGTTTTGCATTAGAACAGTATGAAAAAGGGCAGTTTGAAAAGAAAAATAATGATTTTTTAACAAAAGCATTAACACATACAAGCTGGACAGCACGGACATTTTCTACAGTGAATACGTTAACGGATTTAGGACCGTTACTTGTTATTGCGTTTGCGGCATATGAAGTGATTCAAGGCTCTTTAACACTTGGAACGATGGTTGCTTTTGTTGGCTATATGGATAGTTTATATAGTCCATTACGCCGCCTTGTTAACTCTTCTACAACACTCACACAATCATTTGCATCAATGGATCGAGTGTTTGAACTGTTAGATGAAAAGTATGATATTGTAAATACTCCAAATGCAATTGAAGCAAAAAAGCTTTCTGGTGAAATTGTATTTGATCAAGTTTCCTTTCGGTATAATACTGATGAAAAAGATGTACTACATGACCTTTCTTTCTCAATTCGTTCTGGAGAAAAAATTGCCCTCGTTGGAGCGAGTGGAGGTGGAAAGTCATCCTTAGCTAGTTTAATTCCAAGATTTTATGATGTTTCTAGCGGTGCGATTTATGTAGATGGTGTGAATGTGAGAGAGTATAATGTAAGAAATTTACGTAGTCATATCGGTATTGTCTTGCAAGATAATCTGTTATTTAGTGATACGATTCAATCTAATATTTTATATGGAAACCCGAAAGCAACGAAAGAGGAAGTTATTGCGGCTGCAAAAGCAGCGCAGATTCATAATTTTATTATGAATCTACCAGATGGATACGATACAGTTGTGGGAGAAAGAGGCGTAAAGTTGTCTGGTGGACAAAGACAGCGTGTAGCGATTGCACGTGTCTTCTTGAAAAATCCTTCTTTACTTATATTAGACGAAGCAACATCGGCTTTAGACTTAGAGAACGAAAGACATATTCAAGAGGCTCTTCAAACATTAGCTGCGGACCGTACAACAATAATCATTGCTCACAGATTGGCAACTATTACACATGTGGATACGATCATATATATCGAAGATGGTGAAATAAAAGAAAAGGGTTCTCATGAACAATTAATGCAAAAACGAGGATTTTATTATGATTTATATCAAATTCAACATATAGAAGAAACAGCCCCTTTGGCGTAAAGGGGCTGTTTTTTCATTCATCTTCTTTTTTTTCATCAATTTGTAGTTCGTCTTCGGGTTTGTGATACGTATAAAAACTATCTACAAGTAAATCTAAATGTTCAACTTCTTCACTGTAATTAATAATTGAAGAAATAAGAGGGAAGAGATGTAACCATATTTTATATGATTCTTCATTATCTTTATTTTGATAGTCCATAAATATATCGATTAATTCCTGCTTACCAGTTTCTACTTCATCAAGCATCTCAACAGACTGTTGTTTTTTCGCTTTGCCAATAAATTTTAACAAAACTTGTTCATGATAGTGTGTTAATGAATCTAATTCATTTTGAATGGATTCTTGAAATGGTTCAGGCATATATCGTAATTCGTTTTCAGTGCGATGTAATGCTTTTAATGTACTTAATGCACGACTCGTTGTAGCTAACATTTGTCTAAATAAGACGAGCTTACGAATTTTTGCAAATTGTACTTTTTTCGTATAGCTTCTTTCTTCTTTGTAAAGTAAGTAGTAATGATTTAATTTAATCATTTTTTCTTTCATACGATCAATATCTGTTTTTAGTGTTGTAAAATCAGAAGCTTGCCTGCTGTTCATACGAATCCATTTTACAATTTCTTCGGTGTTATCAACGATACGATGATATAGTTTTGTTTCGTATTTTGGCGGCATAAACATTAAATTTACAAGTGAAGCCGCGACAATACCGACCATAATGGTTGCAAAGCGAAGCAGAGCGAAGTCAAAGAAGTTTGCTCCTTGATATTCCATAATCGCAATAACCGTCACTAAAGTAATTGATATTGTATTTTCTAAACGTAATTGTAGTGTAAGAGCAATAACTAATATACAAGTTAATCCAATAATAAAAGGATTGTGTCCAAAAGCAAATGCAAATCCGATAGCGAATACTGCACCAATTACGTTTGCTTGGATTTGTTCGAGTGCTGTCAAATACGAGCGATATACAGATGGCTGTACAGCAAAAATTGCTGAAATCCCCGCAAATACTGGACTCGGTAATTGGAGCAGAGTACAAGCAAATAAAGCTAATGTAATGGCAATACCCGTTTTTAAAATGCGAGCACCAAGTTTCATACCCTTTTTAATATCCTTTCTCTCTTGTCATAATGAATGTACAACATGATACTATACATTCATTACAATATGTTAGCAAGTGATATTTTAGTGATGTTCAAAAAGTCCGGTAAAGATAGCTGTCGCATTTCTTCGTTACGTCGCCAGTCCGGTACTCATGTAGTATAAGCTACACTC
>NZ_KB895590.1:0-61144 GCF_000374885.1 Bacillus sp. 105MF
CCATCAAGCGCTCGTCGGTATTGTGGGCTCACGTGTTGACCTCACTTGTTTCCAATGCGCTTACTATTGTGGTGGTTATCCTCGTCGCCCTCTTGATGGGCTTCCGTTCCAGCGCTGATATCCTGGATTGGCTCGCGGTAGCTGGGATACTCGGGCTGTTTACGCTGGCGCTGACATGGCTGGCGGTCATTCCCGGATTGACAGCGAAGTCTATGGAAGGGGCGACAGCCTACTCGTACCCGCTGATTTTCCTGCCGTTTATCAGTTCGGCCTTTGTTCCCACTGAAACCATGCCTAAAATTGTCCGTGCGTTCGCTGAGAACCAGCCCGTGACTTCAATAGTGAATACGATTCGTGCCCTCTTGTATGAAGGGTCTGTTGGCAACGGTATCTGGATCGCGCTTGCCTGGTGTGTCGGCATCATGGTCATTGCTTACTTCTTCGCCAGTAAAGTATTTAAACGTCAGTTAGGGTAAGTACACCATTATGGGATTAGTCATATCAATAGTCAGCCACTGCGATGAATACATTTGCTATCACACTGATCATTTATAAACAACTTCTGATTTCGAAAATTATATAAAAGCTAGCATGGGTCTAGCTTTTTCTTTTTTGCCCATGATGCTCTAACCTCTTTATTTGTTATGTTTTAAATGTATACTTTTGTTAGTGGTTTTGGAGGGGATGGGGAAATTGAAATAGAGTCAATAAAATCAAGGTAATGAATGTAAACTAATATTCAAAAGTTTATATTCATTTTGTATCAGTACATGAATGCGAAATGCTTAAAATAATAATGAGAATTCAACAAAACCTTCTCTTTTCGTTAGAATGAGAAGGTTTTTAAATTTCAATTTAATGGTTTGGGAAAATTTAATTCATGATGTTAAAACATGGGGGCAAGTATAGGTAGAACAATTTGGTTCTTGGTGATGGTAATCTACTAAATTATATAAAAGGTGGAAAGATTGAATGGGGAAAACAAAAAAGAAGATTTAGGGTTATTTAAAATAACTGATAGAAATCGATTAAGTCCTGATAGTGCGGTAGGTCCAGTTCTTTTTAAATGTACACAACTTGAAGATGAGAATAAACTAACAGCGGGCATCATCGCGATGCCATTAAACGACCAAAGTGTCTTCAATATTAAATACATAAGCAACGAACCAGCTTTAGGAAAGGATGAAGTATACTATTGTGTAAAAGGAAATACAACTAAACTTAAAATGCTAAGAGTAACGAACGAGGTGACGGTATGAAATTGAAAAAGAAAGCTAAGGTGATGATTGTGATGACGATAGTTGCGAGTTTATTTAGTGGATGTAGTTTTTGGGAAACGAAAATAGAGTATGAACCATTTGTAAAGGCTTTGGATGAAGGGGATATGAAGACGGTTATGTCTGCGAGTGATGATGGGTATGTGCATGTGACACAAAGAGGTATATACAGTAGGTACGAAGAAAAAGAAGATGGGGAGCACAAGAAAACAATTTATCAAACTACGGAAGGTGTATATAATACGAAAGATAAAAGTTTATATGGAGAGACAACACAAGAAATCACCACTGACATAAAAAATGAGAAAAACATTGGTGATAATACAAATTATAAAGAGGAAGTTGTTTATAATACAAATATTAAGTATGAAAATGGACAGGTACAAAGGCCAGATTCTACTCTTGATGTTTCATACGTGAATTTAATTGTAGATCGTCTAAAAGGAATAGGGAAACTAAAGATGAAGCCAGGTGATGATATAAAAAAATTTGATCAGCCGAGTACAGTTGGGTATAGCTTAACTGAATCAGAATTTCAAACTATTATAAATGATAAGCTGAAAATACAATATGATGAATATGGTGGGACGTCCATTGCGATTGATCTTGGCTCTGTAAATGGTTCCATGCAGATATTGGAAGTAAGCGTTGTTATGAATTATAAGAAGAATGAAGGAGGAAAGTTAGTACAATATATATTGCAGATGCACACATACTTTAATAGTAAAAAAGATAATAATCAAGAGGCGAAAAAAGAATATGTAGATTATAAAGCACAGTACCAAAAATAATAGATGATTAAGAAAGGGGGAGCCTAGTATGCCGAATACTGAGGTGCAGGACAAGAATAAAAATTTAAAGATAGCTTCTGATTGGGGAAAATTGGAGCTAGCTGGTGAGGATATCTATAAATTTAAGGCGGGTAAATATCCGTATAATGCTCTATCAAGTAAAGTGAATGAAAAAATATTACAAGAAAATTTTAATGCAGAGCTTATAGATCATGAAGTAGATGAAAATACAGGATTTGCATCATAAAAAAAGAACGCCTTGTCCCAGCCTCTTACGCTTGTCACCAGAGCAGATAACAAGTCTAGGAACTGGGTGCATGGCAAGGTGTTCTACTCTCGATATAAGAAAAAAGTAGCTGTACCTGTTTTGTTTTCCTCGGAAGATCGAATAGGTCGTCTTAGGGATACTACGGAACTTCTATATCGTTGTATCCTCCTTGTTGAACGTGAGGAACTGTTTTTGCCCTAGCAAAAACAGGAGAATCCCCTACCTCAAGCTCGTGTAGAGGTAGGTGGGGGTAGTTCAATGAAATAGTTGGGGAAATTGCTTTATTATTCCTTCAGTAAGTGCATCCGCCATTTCTAAAGCTTCCTTCTCAATTTTGTCATACAATTGAACACCTGCTTGATAATCTTTACTTAGAATGGCTACTGCTTCAGATTTAGTCAATGCTAGGTGTTCATAAAACATTTTCCTAAATTCTTCTTTGGGTATATACGGATTTATACTACTTAAAAATTCAACAATGTCGTCTGCATTAGCGTACCATTTTTTCTCTGCAATTGATGCGGCGTTTTGATTACCAGCTTTTGCTGCTTTGACAAGATCGGCAGCAATCACTAAGTGATCTTTTATCAAATTACTGTATTTTTTTGCTGCATTGTCACCGTAGAAAGGTTTAAGAGAATTCCCCATATCTGGAGCGTTTTGAAGGAGACGTGTAATGGCGAAGTTAACATCAGGTAAATTAAAAATAATGCTAATGATAGCCATTCTTGTCCAAGCAACATGTTGTTCCCATAGTGAACGCATATAACTTTTTAAATCAACTTCATTTTTACTGACACGGTAATTCCGTATGGGTGAAAATGTAGCTGTTGAATTCCAATCTAAATAAGGGATATCGTGTGTGAAATAATAGGATTGCCAATAAGGGTACATAATGAATACACTCCTTTTTTGAACACATATATATCACGGTATGAGAACATCTATTACTATGTGCTCATGTCCAAAGTATTTTTTTCATACGTTTAGGGGAATTGTTAAGTTTTATATTCAAATTTTGAATATAAAATGAGGTTTGATTCAGATGAAAATCATCAATTGAGAGTCAGCACTTTTTTTGTTTTAACCAATATTTTCTTAAAAAAGACTTCTAAAAGAACATAGGTTCGTATATAATAAGAACGAACGTTCTGTTATTAGGGGCGATTATCTTGTATGATTATTCTCTTTTACCTAATCGAATTATTTTGTGTGTAAATCTTCGTAGCTTTTATGCAAGTGTATCATATATCAAAATGGGTCTAGACCCTTTGCGTACGAAGCTAGCGGTAGTAGGAGACGTAAATCGTAATGGTTCAATTGTTCTGATAGCGACGCCACTACTTAAGAAATTTCTCTTTTTGATAATGTAATACAGCGCGAAAAAGAAATGAAACTAACAAAAGTGATGGATGAAATACGCACTCGTTTCGGTAAAAATAGTATTTTGCGTGGCGTATCTTATACAAGTATCGCGACAGCAAGATATAGAAACACTTTATTAGGGGGACATAAATCATGAATAACGCAAACATGTCAAAAGGAAGAGGGATGGTAAAGTGGAAACCCTTTGCATCTATGTCGGAACAATTTGCTGGTATACGAAAGATTATTGAAGAAAAAACGAAAGTACCACGACCAATACTGACTCAAGATGCGAAAGAAAGGAACGAGAATAAGTTATTATTCTCGTTGTTATCCGAAGAGGAAATATTAATTACATATTATGAAGACGGTTATGTCCTTACTAGTTATATGACGGTTATTGATATCGATCCTAAAAGAAAGAATGTAATATGTACGGATGCATCTTATCACGAGAGCACTTTTAATTTTATCGATATAATTGCTGTTGAATAGAATGGAATAACAGGATAAATTTCATTATGTAGTCCAATTGGTGAGAGCTAATAATCAGTGGGGATCCCACTGATTAAAGTTTCACTTTATTAATAAATATCCAAATTTACCGATACATCGTCCACGTTCCAATGTCCTTAAAACCTAAGCGCTTATAAATCCGCCCAGCAGCTGGGTTATTATAAAATAAGCAAAGCGTTCTTCCTTCTTGAGTAAAATCCCAAATCATTTTTTGTAATATGAGTGAAGCGTATCCTCTGCCGCGATGGCTTGGATGAGTACATACTCCAACAACCATTGCAGATAAGGAATTTTCAGCTGATGTGGAAGCGGAAGCGATGATTTCTCCATTTTCTTCAATGTAGTAAGTGCGTCCTGTATTTGTTTCGAGTGATTGCCGCAAAATCTTTTCTGATTGTCCTGTTTGAGGGAATTCTTCAATGTTGCTTCGGAGCTTCATAATTCGCTCAACATCATCTATGGTTGCTAGTTTGATTGCAGTATGAAGCATTGTTTTAGGTAGTGCAGTATCATCTTTACATTCACAAAAGTACATTTTATTTTTTGTGCCAAGTTGTATGTCTTGTATGTCTTCAAATTTTTCTACAATGTCTGATTTACCGGAGATTTTTAATGGCTGATAAGTAGCAAGAATTGCCTCATAGTCAGCAGCAGAAAAATCATCTTTTCCATATGATATAAATGAATCATGAAAGCGTAGTAATACGGATTGTAATGCTCCGTTTTCTGTGAAAATGCCCCATAATTCTTGAAAGTCTGCATCGTATCCAAATGCTTCAATATCGCCAATGATAAATAGGTTAAGCGCTGCTTCTTCTTTTAGAAATGTAAGCACTTGTTCATGATCACTCTTTGTTAGTTTCCGTATCATTATAATCCCCTCTTTAGTTTGTTTTTTCTAAATATTATTACTTATCATTTTTGAAATCAATACAAAATTTTATGTTTAGTTCACAAGGTTTCGGAAAAACTAGGAAAGATATGACAAAGGAGGTTATGAACGGTGGATCATCCAATTCAAGGATTAATGAAAGCAGCAATGGAAAATTTAAAGGAAATGGTCGATGTTAATACGATTGTTGGAGAGCCTGTTCAGACGGCTGACGGCGGTGTAGTGTTAACTGTTTCCAAAGTAGCGTTTGGATTTGGAGCAGGTGGATCGGATTTTCAAACAAATGATGGTCAAAGAGCACAAGGTAATCCGGCATTTGGCGGAGGGAGCGCAGGTGGTGTTTCCATTACTCCAGTAGCCTTTCTTGTAGTGAATAAAGATGGAGTAAATATTCTTCACTTACAAAATGCCACACACCTAGCTGAAAAAATGATTGAGTTAGCGCCACAAACAATTGATAAGATTCAATCCATTTTTCAAAAAAACGAAAAGCATACTGAAAATCATCATCCGCAAAATCCAGACGAAATCGCGTAAAAAAGCCTGTTTTTCAACAGGCTTTTTTTCTTGTAATCAGTATGTAATAAAACTCATGAAATTGTAAATAGTTTTTGAAGTTTTTTCTATGTTTCTAAAATTTTTCATGTTAAAATATGCTATAGAATTGAAACATATAAAACGAAGGTGGCTAGGTGCTTTGTCTGGAGGATCTGACCAAGTAAAGAATATGATATATATTAATGGTAATCGTCGGGGTCATTGTTTTATTACATCTGGAATTACATTTGAAGAGTTTGCAAGTAATATCCCATCACCGCTTCATCAAGTGTTGCTTTTGAAACATAATTTTGAGTGGACTGATTTTCACTATCATACTTTATTTGAATATGTTGAAGAAGAAAACATACATAAATTAATTAAAGCAGAGATTGATGAATTTGATGAGTTCTGTTGGGTGGATTTTGATGACGCAAGCGATTTAGATGAATTGGAGCCAAAGGAAATTGCAGAATTGTTATATTTGGCTCACAAAAAAGAACCACTTGGGAGAGCGTTTTTCCCACTTTTGAAAAATAGATTTGTCTATTTTTCACATGATGACGGTTGGTACAACAAAGTGTATTACCGTAGAATCGCTGATTTTGTAGGAATGCTTAGCAAAGTAATTCCGTACAAACTCGGTTCATTTGGAAAAAAACGATTCTCTTTCTTTCAAAAATCAAAAATATTTCCAGCAATTTCAAAAGAAGTTATTCTTGGGCTTGTTCCATTAATGGAAGACGGGCTGTATATTGATTTAGCGGGGAAAATTGAGTCAAGAAGAGGTTTAGAGATTCCTGTATATGTAGTTGGTTCGTATGAAAGTACGGATGAAGTACTAGATAACATAGAGGAATTAAAAGAAGGTGCAACCGAAACTGGCTGGCTTATTTTTGATAAGAAAGAACAAGAGTGGCAATGGGTTGTGGACTAAGAGAACTTGACGAATTAGGTCAAGTTTTCTTGTTTTTTGAAAGGAGAAAAAATGAAGAAATATTATACAGCAGTAGGTATTGTCAGCATTATCCTTGTTGCAGTACTACTTTTAACTTGTCCGAAAGAATCTGATTTCAGGTCTTACTTAGAGGATAAGTATGCAATGATTTGTAATCAAGATAGCTTTGAATGTACACAAAATGTAGGTAAGAAAGAACAAAAAATGAAGTTTGTAAGTACGAATACACGAAATGGTGTATTTTTTATAACAGTGAAACAAACTTTTGAAATGGAAAATGGTAAACAGAAAGAGTATAGCGGAATAGGCGTATTTGGTACATTTCTTTTTGTTACGGAAAAGACTTTCTAATTATAGAAGGTCTTTTTTTTATGCATATGTTCATATAGATGAAGTAAGACAAGCATAGGAGGGATGAGAATGAAAAAAATATGTGTAGTTTGTGGTGGAGAAGAATTTTTTTCATCTACATTATATGCACGTACGAAACAAGACTGGGCATATGCCCCTAACATGTATCGTTTTGAAAAGGTATTTATTGAACAGCGGGATGAAGAGAATTATCCAGTGTTTCAAGAAATTACAGCAAAACATTGTTGTGGATGCGGGTATATTATGCTGTATCATGAGTGAACACACCAAGTAATACTTGGTGTGTTTTTATAATGCTGATAAAGCAAGTGGATACAATAACGTAAATAAAACAGAAAAGCTCCCAAATCCAATGGCTGTATATCCGAGTGTTTTTGCTCCAAAATTAACAGCCAATAAGCCAATTAAAATGGAAAGGGAACCAAGGGTAACTGGATAAAAGGCAATTGAGAATAAAGAAAGAAATAGTGCTACATAACCGATAAGTGTACCAGCGTTTGTACCTTCTATTTCATGTGCAATTTCTTTACGTTTATGTCTAATCGGAAGATGCCCTGGCGAGATTTCAGCTGCATATTCTTCGTTTTTTTCACCACTCTTAAAATGATGTGTTCGCTTTTTCGGCATGTACATCCCTCTCTTTCAATTGGGTGTATCTTTATTATTTTTCATAAAGAAGAGAATATGAGTATGAGTTATATCCAAGTTAAGCAAAATTTGGAGAATGTATGAGTCTGTTGCTATCTTATCCATCTCTCCATGAGAATAAACAGGAATATAGGAAAATGATGTAGAATGAAATGAATGAAAACAAGTGAAAGTAGGGGGAAACATGGCAAAGTTTAATTGGCATAAATCCGCAGAAAAAAAGTGGGACAACAATGCGGAATCTTGGAATCAAAATAGTCAAGAAATGTGGGATCATGGGAGTCGGAGTACAATCATCCCGTTTTTTGAAAAGTATGTAGAAAATGGTGTGGCAGTTTTAGATGTCGGATGTGGTGATGGATATGGTACATATAAATTAAGTCTCGCAGGATATAAGGCGTGTGGTATAGATTTATCCGAACAAATGATTCAAAAGGGAAAGGAACGCGGAGAAGGGCCTAATTTGTCATTTGTAAAGGGAGATCTTTCTTCATTGCCCTTTGAAAATGAGCAATTTCCAGCCATATTAGCAGTGAACTCGTTAGAATGGACAGAGCAGCCGCTACAGGCGTTACATGAGATAAAGCGTGTTTTGAGGTCTGATGGATATGCGTGTATTGCTATTTTAGGACCAACAGCAAAACCGCGTGAAAATAGTTATCCTCGTTTATATGGAAAAGATGTCGTTTGTAATACGATGATGCCTTGGGAATTTGAAAAGCTTGCAGAGGAGCAAGGGTTTCAAGTAGTGGATGGTATAGGCGTATATAAACGAGGGATAAATGAAAAAATGCTTGGACAATTATCGGTAGAATTGCAACAAGCATTAACATTTTTGTGGGTATTTATGTTGAAAAAATAATGCCTGAAGAAATGCGCGAAATTTAGGAGGGAAATAAGTGCAGAAAATACAAAAAACTGATACAATATCAACAGAACTAATTAAAGGGGGACTAGGGTATATGACAACTACTACAACAGTTAAATCCGATATTGAAATTGCACAAGAAGCAAGTATGAAGAAAATTCAAGAGATTGCAGCGGAGTTAAACATTTTAGAAGAAGAACTAGAGCCTTATGGTCATTATAAAGGGAAGTTATCTCTTGATATTTTTAAGCGCTTACAAACCGAAAAGGACGGAAAAGTTGTTTTAGTAACAGCGATTAACCCGACTCCAGCAGGAGAAGGTAAATCAACAGTAACAGTTGGTTTAGGTCAAGCTTTTAATAAAATTGGTAAAAAAGCAGTAATTGCACTTCGTGAGCCATCACTTGGACCAACAATGGGACTAAAGGGCGGTGCAGCAGGTGGAGGTTATTCACAAGTTGTACCAATGGAAGATATCAATCTTCACTTTACTGGTGATATTCATGCCATTACAACTGCAAATAACGCATTAGCAGCGTTTATCGATAACCATATTCAACAAGGAAATACACTTAAGATTGATACGCGAAAAATCGTATGGAAGCGTTGTGTCGATTTAAATGACCGTGCACTGCGTAATGTGGTAATTGGTCTTGGTGGGCCAGTTCAAGGTGTACCGCGTGAAGACGGTTTTGATATTACAGTAGCATCTGAAATTATGGCTGTATTCTGCCTTGCGACAGATATTCAAGATTTAAAAGCACGTTTATCTCGCATTGTCGTTGCTTATAATATGGACAACGAGCCTGTAACAGTTAAAGATTTAGGCGTAGAAGGAGCGTTAACACTTTTATTAAAAGATGCGTTAAAACCAAACTTAGTACAAACATTAGAAAATACACCGGCAATCATTCATGGTGGACCATTCGCTAATATCGCTCACGGTTGTAACAGTGTTATCGCTACAACAATGGCAGCAAAATTAGGTGATTATGTAATCACGGAAGCTGGTTTCGGTGCGGACTTAGGTGCTGAAAAATTCTTAGATATTAAAGCGCGTGCAGCTGGTATTAAACCAGAAGCAGTCGTTATCGTTGCGACAATTCGTGCGCTTAAAATGCACGGCGGTGTGGCGAGAGATCAGCTGAAAGAAGAAAATGTAGATGCGCTAGCAAAAGGAATGGAAAACTTACAAAAACATGTTGAAACAATTCAAGCGTTCGGTGTTCCATTCGTAATCGCAATTAATAAATTCATTACAGATACAGATGCAGAAGTTGCATACTTACAAGAATGGTGCAACAAGCGTGGCTACGAAGTATCCTTAACAGAAGTTTGGGAAAAAGGTGGCCAAGGTGGTGTAGATCTTGCTGAGAAAGTATTAAAAGTAATTGAAAAAGGTGACAATAAATACGCACCACTTTATGATTTAGAATTACCATTAGAAGAAAAAATTCGTACAATTGCTCAAAAAGTATACGGCGCAAAAGATATTGAATTTGCTCCGAAAGCACGTAAGCAATTGGCTCAATTTACAGGGGAAGGTTGGAGTAACCTACCAGTATGTATGGCGAAAACACAATACTCTCTTTCTGACGATGCAACAAAATTAGGTCGACCATCTGACTTTATTGTTACAATTCGTGAACTGAAACCGTCTATCGGTGCAGGATTTATTGTAGCGTTAACTGGAACAATGTTAACAATGCCAGGTCTTCCAAAACAACCAGCTGCTCTTCAAATGGACGTAAATGAAGATGGAAAAGCAGTAGGTTTATTCTAAAAGGTTGTAATTCATCTCGTTTATCTGTAAACTATATATACATCAAGTGGCGCCTTTCCATCGAAAGGCGCCTGTTTTTTGGAGGAAATTATGTTTGATCCAACTGCTTTTGACAACTTAAAAGTGATCGTTGAAGGAGCTGTCTATGATTTTGATTTACATGGCGATATTCTTGTAACGGATCGAAAAGATATGATGGACCTTGCATCGCTAAGCCGTATATATCATATTTCATTTCAATTAAATGAACAGTTTGAACAGCTAGTAGAAGCGACATTCTCACTGTCTGTAGATGCGAAGAATCTATCAGGTGAGATATTAGAGGTACCACAGTTTATACCAGGCTGTGAAATGAAATTACGCTTCGCGTTCCCGTTACAGCAACCAGAAGCAGAGTGTCAAGAAATCGAAAACTTGTTACAATCTATCTGGGGAAAAGAGCGAATGATTACGCAACAAATTTCATACGAATATAATAAGCAAGCGATTTCATATCATAATAAGGTAGAAGTTCTATTTCAAAAAGCGATTACAGAAGACCATGTTGATGATTTAATAGCTGTTATTTCTCACATGATAGAAACAGTGCGAGCAATACAACATTTTCTTCAAAAATAGAGATAAAGGAGAAAAACAAATGATAAAAGACATGCAACCATTTTTGCAACAAGCTTGGGAGAAGGCTGGTTTTAAAGAATTTACTGAAATTCAAAAACAAGCAATTCCAATGATTTTAGAAGGACAAGACGTTATAGCTGAATCTCCAACTGGAACAGGAAAAACATTAGCGTACTTATTACCACTTTTACATAAAATTAATCCTGAAGTGAAACAACCACAGGTTGTCATTTTAGCTCCAACACGTGAACTTGTTATGCAAATTCATGAAGAAGTTCAAAAGTTTACAGCAGGAACTGATATTTCAGGTGCATCTTTAATTGGTGGTGCGGATATTAAGCGCCAAGTGGAAAGATTGAAGAAACATCCGAAGGTAATTGTTGGTTCACCAGGACGTATTTTAGAATTAATTCGCATGAAAAAATTAAAAATGCACGAAGTGAAAACAATTGTATTTGATGAATTTGATCAAATTGTAAAACAAAAGATGATGGAAGCTGTGTTTGATGTAATTAAATCCACAATGCGTGATCGTCAACTAGTATTCTTCTCTGCAACAATGACAAAAGACGCAGAAGAAGTAGCACGCGATTTTGCGGTTGAACCAGAATTAGTTCGCATTAAACGTGCGGAAATAAAAAGTTTAGTTGAGCATACGTATATCGTTTGTGAGCGCCGTGAAAAAAATGATTATATTAGAAGAGTTATGCATACTGGTAATGTAAAAGCAGTAGCCTTTTTAAATGATCCATATCGTTTAGACGAGATTGCTGAAAAATTAAAGTATCGCAAAATGAAAGCAGCCGCACTTCATGCAGAAGCAAGCAAACAAGAACGTGAAGCAACGATGCGCGCATTCCGTCAAGGAAAAATAGAGATTCTACTTGCGACTGATATTGCAGCGCGTGGGTTAGATATTGATGATTTAACGCACGTGATTCACTTAGAATTACCTGATACATTAGACCAATATATTCACCGTTCAGGCCGTACAGGACGTATGGGGAAAGAGGGGACAGTTGTTTCCCTTGTTACTCCGCAAGAAGAGCGTAAACTACTTCAATTTGCGAAAAAGTTAGGCATCCAGTTCAAGAAACAAGAAATGTTTAAAGGTACTTTTGTAGAATCAAAACCGAAAGCACCAAAGAAAAAGAAATCTGCATTTACTGGGAAGAAGAAGCCTAGATAAATAATGAAAAGACAGACGTAACTATGGATAGAACATAGTTACGTCTTTTTATTTTTTCAGAAGGAACAGCATAGAGAATGTTACTGTTAAATGGACTATATTGAAATAGCGATGCAATATAGTGGAATTACTAAGTAAATAAAATAGTAGAAGAAATGATAAAAAGCCCTCATATTAAAGAAATGAAGGCTTTAAAATTATTAAAAAATATTTGTAGTAGATCTATTGTTAGAGAGCTGTTCTAGATAGAATACTCCTTTCTCAATAGCAGTCTCTACATAACCGACGATTTGATCAAATGTGAATACTTGTAAGTTTGTATGTAAATCTTGCTTGGGATACAGCATATCATCAAAAATAAGCTTTTTAAAAGCTAGCACATTTTCTTCTGAAACTTCTTCAATATTTGCTATGGTTGCTTTTTGATTAAGGAAAGGAAATAATTGCTGATCTTTATCGTAGAGATGTAACAATTTTCCGTTTAATAATTTGAAATCATTATGGTACATAGATAAAATTGTTTGATCGTGCTCGATTCTATTTTTGAGCCAAGGAAGAAAAAAACCGTTGAGCCAATTATCATCAGCAATAAGGTGTGTATAATACCCTAAAATGAAAGAGGCATCCATGTGCTTTTTATATTTTTGAAGAAATGTACCGTAATCAATTCTTCTGGTATAGTTTTTTGTTGTACCAGCATAAAAATGTGATACGTTTTTTTCCTCTTTTGAATGAACTGCATCAGGAACTACTCCCCCAAGCAAGAAAGATGTTTTATCAGGGATGGATAATTTCTCTGCAATACCATTTGCGATAATCAAATGCATAATTCGTGACCCCATGAATGACACCTCTATTTAACAGTCAGAATGATCTTTCCTGTACTCTGTCTACTTTCGACCCATTCATGTGCTTTCCCTGCATCTCGAAGTGTAAAGCATTTACCAATTGCAATTCGTAGGCTTCCATCACGTAAATACTGAAAAACTTGGTTAGCGGTATGACAAAGTAAGTGAGGACGTTTCTTACGAGTTGTTCCAAAGCTAAAGCCAAGAATAGAACGACAGCTTGCATGTAAATCCTTTGTCCGAAATGTGCCAATTTCCTCGCTAGCATTACCAAAATGGACAAGGCGACCATAGTAAGCCAAACACTCCAAGCTTTTTTCTGATACTGCCCCGGAAATGGAATCCAAAATAACATCGGCACCTTTACCACCCGTAAGTTCATTTGCCTTTTTACTAAAATCCTCATCTTGATAACAAATAACATGATCAGCCCCAGCTTCTAAAGCAACTTTCTTTTTCGTTTTATTTCCGACTGTTCCAATAATTTTTCCAGCCCCTAGTATTTTTGCTAATTGAATCGATGTTGTTCCGATACCACCAGCCGCAGCATGAATAAGAACGGTTTCACCTTGCTGTAATCTTGCTATATTCGCAAGCAGGTTGTAGCTCGTAAAAGATACAACAGGACAAGCAGCTGCGGTTGTGAAGTCAACTTCATCAGGTAATACAAACGTAAGGTTTTCATTTGCGACAACATATTCAGCATACGATCCATTAAGAGGAAAGGCTATTACACGCTGTCCTACGCGGATGTTTTTTACACTAGAACCTACCTGTTCTACAATACCTGCGGCGTCTATGCCAGGAATAAATGGGAGTTTTCGATTTCCCTTTTTACCGTAGCGAGATTTAATATCGGCAAAATTGACGCTTGTAGCAATAACGCGAATTAACACCTGCTTTTCATTAAAAGTCGGCATATCTACTTCTGTATACTTCATTGTTTCAGGTCCACCGAATGCAGTTACAACAATAGCTTTCATTTGTATATCCTCCTAAAAATACCTTCTACATATTATTTTAAATACCAATCATAAAATGGGAAATTATATAATTGTTATAAGAGGCCATAAGCTACCGTTATAAAGTAATAAGTTTTAAATCATTATATTAATTTATATCGAAAATAATTTTAAAAAACGAACGAAATGTTTTTTACTTGCCAATATATAGTGTAAGACAAAGGAGGGAAGAGGCATGGATCAGGAAACAGACTATCACAATCTCATCGAGCGGACTTTATCAGGAAGTCAAGAGGCATACAGTGAACTGTATGATAAAACAATCCAAGATATCTATAGGACAGCACATTTCTTGATAGAGGAGAAAGTGGATGTAGACGATGTCGTTCAGGAAATATATATACAGCTTTATCAATCCCTTAGCAAGTATGATAGAGAACGACCTTTTCGGCCATGGTTAATGGGACTTGCGGTAAGGTAAATTCACTCATATAGGAGAAATAGGTGGATGCGTCTACGTATTGTAAAGAAAGCAGAAGAACAGAAGAAACCAATTGAATTTGACTTTTCTAGTGATGTTGTGAATAAAGTTTCACTTTATGTGGGACTATGTTGATTTTCTTGTCGTATGAAACTATCTAATAATGAGTAACCAGCTATTATATTTATTATTACGGGAAATGTTGTATTTAAAAGAGTTAGGGTAGCTAAGTAAGCTAAGTAAGGGAAAAATTGTCCGATAGGTGAGAATAATAGAATAGGTGAAAAGCCAATCAATGTTGAAGGTAACGCAATGCCTATAAATTTATCTAGTTGAAATTTCCATATATGTTGGTTCTTTTTGTTACTGATAAGTTGAAAGAAACGTAATACACCATCGATGAAAAAGGGGAAAAACATAAAGAAAAATATTCGATGGTACATATGAAAGGATAGCTCAGCTTGTTTATCTAAATGAAATTGAATTTTCCCTCCATAAAATAGCAATATAACAATGAATAAAGTGAAGCATAAGTATTGAGTAACTTTTTTCATTGTGTCACTCCTTTTGTATGCATAGTATTAAAAAAGCATATTCAAAAAAAGAGGATATATGCTTGAAACAGAGCGTCATATCCTCGGATGTTTTTTCATTTAGTTAGTAGTTGTTTTGGCCTTTTCTTGCTTTGTAAGATAATCAATAATTCCCATCGCACTGATTTCTATATCTAGTTTTATCACATCGTAAACAGAATGAGTTGCTGGTACACCTTGCTGTGAAAGATGAGAAGAGACTTTTTCAAGTAATAAAGTATACAATTCATGGCTTGCTGCTTCAAAATCCTGTTTTTTTTCAAATACTTGTTTTCCTGCTTCAACAAAGATAGGGAGCCAGTCTTCAAGCTGTTTATACACTTCAGAAACATGGGAAGATACACCGTAATGCCCGAAATAGATGAGGTCAACTTTCATATTTCGAATGCGGTCTTTTGCTGCCATCATCGCGTCGGGTTGAAACTGTGATGGAGATGTGGTTGGTAAATATAGTTCAACGCCAAGTTCAGTTAGTTCTCGATAATAAATACCAATCGTGTCACCTGTGAAAATGCCATTTGTCAAAGAATCATGGATACTAATATGGTGCTTGGCGTGCCCTGGTGTATCGTAAAATGAAAGCGTCCGATTTTCTGAAATTTGTAGTATGTCACCATCTTGTACAATATGGACACGTTTTTCTGGAATAGGAAGGATTGGATTAAAGAGTTCATCAAAAGCATCGCCATAGACAGCTTTGGCACCTTGGATTAATTTTGTAGGATCAATCATATGGCGTGCGCCACGTGAATGGACAAATAAAGTAGCATTTGGGCACTTTTCCATCATTAAACCAGCTCCGCCAGCATGATCAAGATGAACATGGGTAACGATAATGTTTTTAACATCAGCTAAGTCAATGCGTAATTGTTGTAAGCCATTTAGAATGTGCGGAAGAGAAGGGGCTGCGCACGTTTCGATTAAAGTAATATCATCACCGAGTAATACGTATGTACCTGTACGCTCGTTATGTTGTAAATCGTAATCATCAATGAGATATAACTGAGAGGATAACTGTTCAACTTTTTTCATATGAGTCACTCCTTATAGTCTTATGTTCTTTTATTATAAAATAAAAGGCAGAAAACGAAAAATCGTTTTCTGCCTTTATGTAATGTCATTATTTTGTTTGGTCTTTACTAATTGACATAATAAAGAATC
The DNA here is from genome assembly GCF_000374885.1 of Bacillus sp. 105MF. NCBI lineage: Bacteria > Bacillati > Bacillota > Bacilli > Caryophanales > Bacillaceae > Bacillus > Bacillus sp. 105MF. Next base: position 16,128 of record NZ_KB895590.1, read on the forward strand.
CGACAAGACCACCAACTAGTGGAAGAGAAATCATTCCTGCAAGTGAAAAGTACTTGCTTAAAAATAGTCCATTTACATCCATAACCCAACCGGCAACAAATAGTAACATCATGTATAATACGAAGTAAAACTCGCGATTTGAAATCATTTCACGTTGTGCAGTTTTCATTATCAACACCATCCTTTATTCATTATAATGGAATTGAAAATGTCACAATTTAGAAGGTAAACTGTCACATTTTGTTCACAATTTAATTGTAAAACTTTCCAAGCTATTTGTCTAGTAGTTTGTGTCGAATTTTTGAACAAAAATAAAGCGCTCTCATTAGACGGAGAAGTTAAATACATATATGATGAGAATAAGTATGAAATAATAGAGAGGGGCAGATATATATGACAGTTTATGATTTTTCTGCAAAAACAATTACAGGGGAAGAAAAATCGTTACGAGAGTATGAAGGTAAAGTTCTTCTCATTGTAAATGTTGCAAGTAAATGTGGATTTACACCGCAATATAAAGGGTTACAAGCCATTTATGAAAAGTATAAAGAGCAAGGATTCGAAATCTTAGGTTTCCCATGTAACCAATTTGGAGGACAAGAACCAGGTACAGAAGAGGAGATTACAAGTTTTTGTGAATTAAATTACGGTGTATCCTTTCCGATGTTCACTAAAGTTGATGTAAAAGGTGATAACGTGCATCCACTATATACATATATGACGGATCAGGCACCGGGCATACTTGGTATGAAGGCAGTAAAGTGGAACTTTACGAAGTTTTTAATAGGGCGTGATGGGAAAGTGATTGATCGATTTGCGCCTCAGACGAAGCCAGAAGAATTAGAGAAGGAAATTGAAAATGTATTGTAAAAAAGAAGCTCGAATATGAGCTTCTTTTTTATGTACATTAACGTTCACATGCAACACCATCGCCGTCTCTATCTAGTTTACTGCTATAGCCAGGTTGTCCACTATATAGAGGAGCTTTACCTGCATTTTTTACTTCTGTGCAGTTTTTATATTGTACATTACTATTACTTTCAGTAGCAGGTTGTGCTGGCGAAGTTGCTTGTTGTTCTTGCTGTTTCCGGGCTTGTTCCTCAGCTTGACGCTTTTGCTCTTCTTGTTGTTTTTGAGCTTGTTTCTCGGCTTGACGTTTTTGCTCTTCTTGTTGTTTTTGAGCCTTTTCGTCGGCCTCTTTCTTTTTAGCATCTTTTTTATCTTCTAGTTCTTTTTTTTCAGTTGCAACTTTTTTATCTTTTGCTGTTATTTTTTCAGCAGAAGGAGTTGCGACACTGGTTAATAGCCCGAAAGCTATAAATAAAACAGCTGTAATTAAAAACTGTTTCTTCGCCATACCAGTTTTCTTAATGATAGATAAGATTGCTAAGACAAGGAAGAAAATAAATAGGATTAAACATACATTAGCGAAAAAGTTAACAATAGGGTGCTTCGTTTCCGCGGTGCTTGTTGCTGATATTAAAAATGAAATAATAAAACAAATAACCGTAGGTCTACCATATCTCATTGCTTTACCATTTTTCTTAAAGAATGAAATGATGCATAAGATGAGTAAAATAAGAGCTATTAAAAATAAAAATGTACCAATATTACTCCGAAGTGCCATGTTGATACCTCCGTTTGTAAGATTTTCTCTATTGATTATATAGGAATATACTAGAAATTACATGGTTTCTAACCGAAATAAGAAAATTATATTTCTTTTTATTACATTTTTACAATGAATAATTCATAGATTATGAATGACTCGTCTGAAAAAGATGGTTGGTTAAATCTTGGGGGGAATCAGTGGATTAAATACAATCCTTCTTACATCAAGTTTAAGAAGAAAGAGCCAGTTAATCCGATTGCAGGAAAACGTGTTGTGTCTAAAGTGGACAACCTACGTTTCTATGATTCTCCTTCTTGGCAGGATAAAGGTGTTGCCGGAACTGTGGATGCAGGATTAGGATTTACAATCGATGCAAAAGTAACTGTCAATGGATCACCACAATACAAAATTCACAATAGCAAAGGCAAAGCATACTATGTTACTGCAAATGAAGCCTTTGTATATGTGAAGTATGGATTGTAAAAGAGCATTTTCTAATTAGAAAATGCTCTTTTTTATCTCCCATCATTTATTGTATATGCTAATGGGAGTTTATTATAAGTGGTCTCTCTTTTCATAAAACTACGTTATCGAACTGTAATCATTCAGATGAAACGAAAGTAATTACAATACTCCTATAAAAATCCCTTCAATTTATTAACATCACTAGTAAACTCTGCAATCTCATCTTTTAACTCTATTCTATGAACTTCCATCTTTTTGTTGTCAAGTAATTCATTTAAACGAGTTTTTATAAAATCAATATTTTTATTTTTTTCAATAAGTAACAATGCAAAGCTAACGTAGATACAGCATTCTTCCGTTTCGGTATATTCTTCTGAATGTTCATAATCATTTAGTAACGCATAAAAAGTATCCTTTATTTCATATTCTGCTCTAATATGAAGGCTACTATATGTATCAATAACATCTTCTTTAATCTCATCATACCTTAAATTCATTCTGTCTCCTCCAAATTTCAATTTTTTGTGTGTATATTAAGGTGAATATTAGGATATCTCTTCCTAAATTCTAAAATAATATTACTACAACTTTGACAAGCAGGTAGTTCTGTATATAAATCAATTTTTCCAGAAATATTTGGATTCTTAATTTGAGAAGCTATATCTTCTAGAATTTTTGCTTCTGTATCATGAAATCTATCAAATTTAGTCGCATCTGGTTTAGAAGCAGATGGCTCATAGCTTTTGAAAATACGTTCTGATTCCGGTTTCAACATTGAAAACTCTTCAACATCTGCACCTTTATCAAATTTTGAATTAATTTTACTATGGGCATTAAACTTATCTTTTAATCCAGGTATTTTTACATCTGCTGTAGCCATATTACCACGCTTTTTAAGAGTATTATTTGGCATATTATTACGTATGTTATCAATTCTATTTTGAAAACTTTTAACTTTATTAGTTTCACTAACACGCCCACCAGAAGACGGAGAAGACTCGAATTTTTGAAGAGTATCCTTAGCATTTTGAATGGATTTATGTCAAACATATCCACCACGTGTAATTTTGTCCTTTTCAAGCGATTTTTGTAATTGGAGATTTGTGAGTGCTATCTTCAATAATTACTTGAGATGGAGAGGGGAAAGGCACTTTTGTATTAGAAGAACATGTGAAAGAAGAAGAGAAGGGGGAGGTATAATATTTCTCATGGCATCTAACGTAAAAACAGAGGTAGGATAGACTCTCTTGCTTATATAATATAACACTTTAAAAATCAGTTCACTTATAAAAAAGGTGATGTAGGAGAAGGAGATGAGAAACAATGTTGATTATTCTTCATCTGTAACTTTTTCTTCTAAAGTCCTACGTTTCTAAGATTCTCCATCTTGGCAGGATAAAGATGTTGCTGGTATTTTGTATGCAGGATTAGGGTTTACAATCGATGTAAAGGTAAAGGTAAAGGTTAATGAATCACCACAGTACAAAGTACACAATTCGAAATGGATTACGTACTATATTACCGCTAGTGAGTCTTATGTAAATTGGTTTAGATAACGGTATGCGAAAAGTACCGATTACAAACGGTACGAAAAATGCTATTAAACGATGGGTTTCCGTTAGGGGAGAAGTGAGTACGAAGCAATTATTCTGTAATATATCTGGTGAGTTGTTTAAACAGCGAGGACTACACCAAATGATTGCTCGTTATGGAAGGATGGTGATGATAGAGAATGTTAGAGTAAGCCCGCATACGTTTCGTCATACATGCGCTAAGTTTTACTTAAAGAATGGTGGAGACTTATTTTCTTTACAAAAAATACTGGGTCATACAGATATTGCAATGACGCGACGTTACGTACAATTTATGTACGAGGATGTTGTAGCGCTTCATAAACAATATTCGCTAATAAAATCGTTGGAATTATAAATAGCTTTAAGGTATAACGTCACTTTTAACAGTGGCGTTATATTTATGGTATGTATTTCTTATTATTCGAATATCGGTTAACATATAGTCATAAAAAGTTTTATGACTATAAAAACCTTGAAAAGCTAAAAGCCAATCAAGGTCAAAGTTTAAGTAGTGATTATTATTTATGATCTTCCATTTCCCATACTTTCTTTCCATCCGCTTAGAATATTGCACTTGGCGGATCATCATAGAGAGAAATTTCAGCCAATGAACTTCTCTCTTGTCTTAACCAATCATATACACTGCCTTCGTTAGTAGCAGGATGGGATAAAATATGATTTACTTGAAATGAAACTGCATAATATTCTGTATAATTCACATCATCGTCATCCAACCCATTGTCTGTTTCAAAGAGTGTGTCTGGTTTACCGATAATCTTTAATCCACTTTGCCATTCTATTATCAGTTCACTACCTCCATACTCATCTAATGTTTTTATTAAAGAATTATATTCCATTTGTATCATCCTTTTCTTATGGTTCTAATGGTTTTGAAGGAACTATGTGCGCACCGTCTTTTCCATAGTGTATCATGCCTCTAGTAGTCTCTATATATTTCCCAGTTTGCATATCATAGTATTTTCCTATTACTTGACCAAAGGTATGTGAGTGTAAAGTAATAGGAAAAGCTGACTCAAATTGATATGAGTCAGCTTTGTTAATTGCAACTTTATTCTTTACTTTTTATAGATTCTTTTTAGTGTTTCAAGTGTCTGCTTTAACCATTCTATAGGTGTTAAATTTAAACAGTATATTTAATAATATGTTCTCATTTAAATGTTCAATTTATTTAATAATTTTTCTATTCTCTTCAATTCATTATTACTCTGTTCTACAAGATATTCATCAGGACATTCTTTCAATATATCAAAAAAGTTTTCTGCTCCTTTTAATAAAGCTAATAATAATTCATCTTTATTAAAACATGTTTTTTCTCCTGCAATAGATAATAAAATTTGCTCTTGCGAAATAACCTGCATTTTCACCTCTAAAGGTTGGTCTGGAAAATAAAAACTTACATCGTTTTGATTTTCAAGCAATTCTTCAATTGCATTTATGAAATATGACCATAACTGATCAATCATATCCCACTCTTTAAATCCTAAAATAGTATTTCCGTAATAGTTTATTATTATTGCACCTTCCATATAATCAAAATCAATAACTAGTTCTAAACATTTCGCATCGTCAAAATGTATGAAATATTCAAGAAAGTTACTTTCAATATTATCTAATGAAGTTATTATTTTATCATTTTTTATATACGATTTTACACTAATCATATTAACATCTCCTCGGATTTCTATTTAGGATATAATTGTCCTATTCTGCCATTTTTAAATCCAACAATATATGTTATTCCATCTACTTTTCCCTCAATTTGATACATACCTTTTGTTCCTTTGGAAATAATTATATCTCTATTCTTACTGATAATTTCTCCTGCTATATTTTGTATATCAGATATTGACAAATCTTTGTTTGAAAATGATTGTTCTTTTTTTACTGAACCATCCCAATAATCTGGATGATGTCTTTCTAAAACATGTTTCATGCCTTTTTTATCAAACATTATTTTGTTTCCATCAACATTCCATTTTTTTGATGTGTAATCATGTAAATCATTAATAACTTTTTCTGGTTTTGCAGCTTTACTTACCCCTTTACCACCACCAGAAGACGAAGAAGACTCGAATTTTTGAAGAGTATCCTGAGCATTTTGAATTGATTTATTCAAAACAAACCCACCATGTCCAACAGCACCAAGACCAGCTGCTGTAGCAACTGCATCTAATGGAAGAACAATTGGTGATGCTAACCCACCACTTCCTACTTCTACGATGAAGGTTAAGAAATTAGCCCCGCCTATGACTGAAATACCTTCAAAAATTTCTACAATAGATCCTACCGTTGATAAAACATGTCCAGTAAACCTTCCAGCTTGATAAGTTGTATTGCTTTCTAATTTATTATTATCAGGTGGTGTTAGTCCAATATAGTCTTCTGCAACTGCACTGCCAGCGCCTTGTATAAAGTCCCAAGCACTTTCATAAATATCTTCGACATCATGTTTAAACTTATCCAGTAAAGATTCATCTTTTTTCTCACTATTTAATGGACCACACATTGCTCCTTCTTCAATTGAACTACCATTTAAAAGGTTGTCAGCCTGACGCTTCCTATCTTCTTCAATCGCCTGAATGGAAGCCGTCCACTCCATATTCAATCCTTGTGTACTAAACGTACCACTTGCGAGACTAAAGCCTTTTCCACTTTGTACTTCTGCAAGACCTGTTGCAATACTAGCTGCTAATTGAATTGCTGCACTATAGTTATTGCTAGAGGTCTGATTGAATTGATACAGATGATCTAACTTTTCTTGCAGTTTTTTCCTCATGACAGTAAAAAGATTCGCCATAGCGTCCATACCCGGGATTGGCATAGTTTGACTGATGGCTTCCATACTGGTTTTCATTCGGTCAATTTCTTTAATTTGTTCGAGTAACTCTTGTTCAATGACATCAGTTGAAGCTACCTGTGATTGAAATTGACTTGGAAAGGCATCATTCTGACGGATTAGTTCCTCACATAAGTAAATGATTCCTTGTGCTAAAGGACGAAAGGTTTGCACAATTTTGCGCGACCGTGGTATTAGCGTAGAAAAAGGATTATGGACGCATAGCGACGTAACGCATCATCTTGGCGGTACAGATCACGAAGACCCACTAGACTATTTACGGAGTCACGGAGTATCAGAAGCTCAATTCCGTGCAGATGTGAAGCGTGCATACAATAATGCTAATATAGAAGTTTCTATTCCTGAGTAACCATCTAAACCAGAAGAAAAGCCTACTGCTGTAACTGATGGTGTAGCGTACATTCAAGGCTACAATGTGAATTTACGTAAAGGTCCTGATGCAAGCTATTCTGTTATTCGTCAGTTAAATAAACCAGAATCATATATTGTGTGGGCTGAAAAAGATGGATGGTTAAATCTTGGTGGAGAGCAATGGATTAAATACGATTCTTCTTATGTGAAATTCGATAAGAAAAGCGCAGTGGATTCATCTATCGTAGGAAAACGTGTTGTGTCCAAAGTGGACAACCTACGTTTCTATGATTCTCCATCTTGGCAGGATAAAGATGTAGTTGGTACCTTAGATGTAGGACTAGGATTCACTATTGATGCGAAAGTAAGTGTGAGTGGTTCACTTCAATATCAAGTGCACAATTCGAAAGGCAACACGTTCTACATCACCGCAAGCAACTCCTATGTAAATGTACGTTAACGCAAAAGAAACCGGCTCTGTAATTGGAGTCGGTTTTATATATTACATAGCATACTTCGTCCGTGTTAAATAGGATTAGGTGGAAGTATAGAATCACCAATTGGATCTAATTTACGAGATAATACTTTACATTTTACGAGGTGTAAGCCGTTTTGAATGTATTTGTATTAACATACTTGATTTCACTGATAACTCTCTAGGGAAACCGGCTTTAAAAAGTAAGATATAATCGCTGATTAGTAAATTAGAAAAGATATACGTACTACATTAAGGTAAGTAACGCATATGTTTACATGAAATAATAAAGAAAAGCCGACTCCTTGTCAGGAATTGGCTTTAATAAATACCTTACTCTAGTTAGAGTCACGGTTTCGTAAGTAATTTTCATACTCTGCTAACCATACTAACATCAAGTTTTTTAATTCAATAGTTTCAATTTCACAAGTATTTTCTCCATCTTCATAAAAACGGTGTAAAATTTTTGTGCAATCTGCTTTTATTGCTAAGTTACAACTATTTCCGCTTATCTCAAGAAAATCTAATTCCCCATTTAGTACTTTATCTAAATACTGTATACCATGATTGCTATGAATATCATCTTCTAATAAATCTGCAATTAAAGAAATTTTTTCTGGTAATTCAATCATTAGGGTATTTAAGGGACCCTCATAAATTCTATATGTATATTTCATAAGCAAATATTGTCTCCTTTATAAATTAATAGAGTGGAAATGCTGAAATGATTCTTCCGTTTGAAGCAATAAATAATCTAATCTTCATACCATTTGGAGCGGTACCAATATATCTATTTCCTGTTCCAGAGTAAACTTTATTATTATACGCTACTTCAATGGCTTTGAGGACCTCTATTCTACCCCAATGATCTGGGAAAAATGTTGAAGGTAACCGTTTTGGTATACCATTTACTGAAACTTCAGCTTCGTATACACCATAACGGTTTGGTGGTCTTGTAACTCTTAGAACTTCCCCTTCACCCATCATACTTTTATGATGATATCCTCCAGCATCTCCTGCGCGATCAATATTCCCGTGAAATATATGTTCAACGGTACGATTGTTTTTATAAATAGAATTAGGATGAGATTTAAACGGATTAAAGAATAAGAAAGTATCTTTAGCTTGTCTAAGATCAGGCGTATCAAATCTAGATCGTATGTTATTTCCACCTGCATAAGCAACTTGATTTTTTTGCATTAGAATATTATTCAACATGTCAACGCTTTGCTTAAACTTATCGAAATTTATTACGTTTTTAATACCTTGTATAAAGTTTACACTTTCACTAAGTTTTGAGGTTTCACCTAACCTTGAAAATTTACCGAATTTTGAAATTTTATCTACACCTTTTGTTCCTACCAATAATTGGGCAGCTGCTAATTTAACTTGCATTTCTACATTTCCAAACCATTTAGCTCTGCTATTCCAATCTCCATTTACAACATCTTGATTCCATGAATCAGAAATAGCTTGTTCTACAGCAGCAAATGTTTCGTCGATATGAGAAAGGGCATACACAGCGCTCTCAAAACTATCTATTGGGTGTAAGACTGTATTTAATATTCCTTTAAGTTCATCTAATACAGCTTCATTTTGTCCTTTTTTGTAGTTATAATATTGCCCGAGCAAAGGAGTATTTTCTATCTGATGAAAAAGTTTTTCGGACAACTGATCCATCGCTTCTATTTTGTTTTCGACAGCATCTTTAAATTTATCAAGTAACGATTTGTCTATTGTACTCTCTTCCTCAGACTGACGCTTCCTATCTTCTGTAATCGCTTGGATAGAATTCGTCCACTCCATATTTAACCCTTGTGTACTAAACGTACCACTTGCGAGACTAAAGCCTTTTCCACTTTGCACTTCTGCAAGACCCGTCGCAATGCTAGCGGCTAATTGAATTGCTGTACTATAGTTATTGCTAGAAGTCTGATTGAATTGATGCAGATGATCTAACTTTTCTTGAAGTTTGTGCCTCATGGCAGTAAAAAGATTCGCCATAGCGTCCATACCTGGTATTGGCATAGCTTGACTGACGGCTTCCATACTTGTTTTCATTCGATCAATTTCTTGAATTTGTTCTAATATTTCTTGTTCGATTACATCCGTTGAAGCTACCTGTGATTGAAATTGACTTGGAAAGGCATCATTCTGACGGATTAATTCTTCACATAAGTAAATAATCCCTTGTGCTAAAGGACGAAAGGTTTGTACAAAAAATGATTTTGCACTGCTATATGTTTGTCCTTGTAGAACCGTATCAATTGCAAAAGCGTCAATCGACTGAATAGCTTGTTCCATACCTTGAATGGTAGCGGTACATACAGCATTCATGCTTTGAGTTTGGTTTTGTACTTCTCCTAAATACATATTTAAACTCATGCATTGGCCTCCCTTGCTAATTGTTGTTGCTGATAGGAAAGGTCGTTTTTTAAATCGCTAAGGTCTCGTTTCTCTTTAAGCAACGTTTCTTTTTGATTTTCCAATTCGAATGTAAGTTTTCGCTCAATGTGTTGTGCTTCTTGACGCATATTCATAAAGAAATGAGATAATTCTTTATCCCCATACCAAGTTTCTAGAATTCGGTTAAACAAACGATTACTTCGGCTTTTCCACTCGTGAAAATCTACTTCTGTGCGTTCTTGAGTTTGAATCGCAGATTAATTCCGGTCCTGCTCTTCGAATACACTTCTTAATTTTTGATTGAGTTGATTGATTTGTTTTTCGATATCTGGATTCATTTTGTACCTCCTACCGTTTCATGTTTATGTAGGTTGTTATATCGCCTAATAGAATCATGAAAAATTCTTTTGAAGTTCGTTATCCATTCTCTCAAACTCGTTAGCTACCGAATGAATATTATCGACTGCTTGTTGGAAGGCGGCACAAAATTGTTTCGTTAGATCTAAAGCTTGTTGGTTCGCCTCTTGTGCTTTGGAATTAACAGATAGCGTAGTACGCGTCGCCTTTGTTATAGAACGATTTGTTGCACTTTGGATTGTATCCGAAGCTGCCCTCATTTGCGTTGCGATTTGTGCAGCGCTTTGAAAATTACTTTGAAATTGTCCCATCGCATAAACCCCTTCTATACTTAATAGAGCATGAAAATTATACCATATTAGTATATGATTTCATATTGACAGAAATAGAGAATCTTTGTTGGTAGGATGTTTTTTAGAGTCCGAAAGGTAATTCAATTATAAAAATAGCCTATCATCATCTTTTAATATTAATGGGAAATTTATACTGAATTTACACTAAGTTAACATTTAACTGTTAAAATTTTACACATGGTAAAACGATAAATTGATGGAAAAGGGGACGAGGTAATGGCACAGACACAGTCGAACTTATACGAAATATCAGTAAATGGTTCGCAGGAGTTAATGTGATATAACGTAGAAATAAAACGAGGGAAGCATACATATGAATTCGAAATCTACCGAGCGAGTGATACGATTTCGGTGTTTTACGTAGATCAATCCGGAAGGCAACTGACGATAGCCAGTACGAAGGAAATGATATCGATGTTAGTTTACGAGGAAGATAAGAAATATTATCGAAATATTGTTGGGGATTCGGAGTGGGCGTTGTTGGACGGGATGGCTTCATAAAGGGGGATGACGAAGGACGAAGAATTAGCGTTTTTTTATTTGAAGGCGAATGTGCTGGATGAGAAGGTAGAGGAATTAGAAGTATAATAAATATAGTTTAGTGAAAAGCCAGCTCTTATGAGTCGATTCTTTTTTTGTATGCAACATTAACTATAAAAAGGCTACATTTTGCTCACAAATAATATAAAAACACGTGAAAAAATATGAAATTCACTTTTAAAATATAATATAACAAATAAAAAGTGCCATAAATGCTTGTTATACAAGCGTTTATGGCATTTTTATAGTTTTATATTACACAAAATGAACAAGCTTAAAACTGCGAATTCTTCTCCCAAGATTCCACAATGTAATGAGCAATTGTCGGATTAAATCCTTTTCCAACTAAGAACATAATTGCAGCAACCTCTGTCATTGCGTGTTGTTGAGAGGTATGTTTTACTTCATTCATACCGTACTCTACCCATGGTTTTACGAAATCTAATACAGGTTTCTTTAACGACAAATAGTGTGTACCAACAACTTGTTGGATTTGTTGTTGTGTTGGCTCAGTAGGAATAGCTGTAGTAGGAGCTGGTGGCAAGATTTGTGGTTGGGTTGGATCTAATGTTGGTGTTGGTGGTGAAACGCGTGTATCCTGGTATGGTTGATACATTTGTGGTTGCTGATATGGAGCTTGTTGAGCTACGTAAGGATTCTGTTGGTACTGAGTTTCCTGACCTGGTTGTGTTACGTAAGGATTTTGATGGTGTTGGGTTTCATGAGGTTGCTGAGCTGTATATGGATTTTGAGGGTATTGAGCTTCTTGAGTTTGTTGTGCTAAGTATGAATTCTGTTGATATTGAAATTCTTGTTGTTGTGGTTCTTGTTCTTCAAACTGTTGCTCTTGATATCGTTGTTCTTGATTTTGAGGATAGTATGGTTGCTCTGGATAAGGGTATTTATTATTGTAGAACATTTTTATTTCCTCCTTCATGATCGTACGTACAAAACAGTCTATGGGCGGACAAGAAAATATGTGATGAAAAAATGAGAGCGTGTTACAATAAGAAATTGGGTGAAGATAAATGAAAAAACAAGAAAAAATACAAAAAACAGTTGCTTTTGTAAGGAATATTTTAGAAACAGATGCTAGTGGACATGATTGGTATCATATTGAACGTGTACATAAATTGGCGATTTCTTTGTCTAAAAAAGAAGGTGGGGATCGTTTTGTAATTGAGATGGCAGCTTTACTTCATGATGTAGCGGATGAGAAGTTAAATGAAAGTGAAGAAGCTGGTATGAAAAAAGTTTCTGATTGGCTAGAAGGATTGAATGTTACTGAAGAAGAAAATGAACATATCCTTCATATTATAATGAATATGTCATATAAAGGTGGGCATGGTGGCAAGGTAAGCACATTAGAAGGGAAAATCGTTCAAGATGCAGATCGTTTAGATGCACTTGGTGCAATTGGTATTGCCCGAACGTTTGCTTACGGCGGTGCAAAAGGACGTTTACTGTATGATCCGAACATTCCACCTCGAGAAGAGATGACAAAAGAAGAATATCGAAAAAATGATGATCCATCGTTAAATCATTTCTACGAAAAGCTTTTGAAGTTGAAAGATTTAATGAATACGGATGCTGCAAAACGAGAGGCTGAAATTCGCCATCGTTATATGGAAGAGTTTATAGAACAATTTATGAAAGAGTGGAATGCACAAATATGAAAATGCTAACAGTGGAAAACGTATCGAAATCATATGGAGATAAACCATTATTTGATGGATTATCATTTAGTATTGCAGAGGGTCAACGTGCAGGGGTTATTGGAGTAAACGGTACAGGGAAATCTACATTATTAAAAATTATTGCAGGGATAGAGATTCCAGATACAGGTGATATGACACATACGCGTGGTTATACAATTAGCTATTTATCACAGCAACCGGATTTTAATGAAAATTTAACAGCGCTTGAGCAAGTATTCCACGGTGATACGCCGCTAATTCGCCTTCTTCGTGAATACGAACAAGCGTTATTAAACATAGAAAAAGACCCGAGTAATGAAAAAGTGCAAGAACAATTATTTACAGTGCAGCAACGTATGGATGCGATGAATGCATGGGAAGCAAATGCGAATGCGAAGTCGCTTTTAACGAAACTCGGAATTACAGATTTCACTGCAACTGTGGGGAACTTATCTGGTGGACAAAAAAAACGTATTGCAATGGCACAGTGCTTTATTGAAACACCTGATTTATTAATTTTAGATGAGCCAACAAACCATCTTGATCATGAAACAGTGGAATGGTTAGAAGAATATTTAGCACGGTATACTGGAGCAGTTTTACTTGTAACACATGATCGTTATTTTTTAAACCGTGTTACAAATCGTATTTTTGAGCTAGATAATGGTAATTTGTATAGCTATGAAGGAAACTATAGTACATTTTTAGAAGCAAAGGCACTTCGTGAGGAACAAGAGTTAGCACAAGAATCAAAGCGCCAAAATCTATATCGCCGTGAACTTGCTTGGATTCGCCGCGGTGCGAAAGCTCGTTCTACAAAACAAAAAGCACGTATTCAGCGGTTCGAAGAGTTGAAAGAACAAGAAGGTCCAGCAGCGAAGCAATCTGTTGATATTTCACTCAGCGGGAGTCGCTTAGGAAAGAAAGTGCTTGAGTTAAAAGATGTAACGAAGAAATTTGGTGAAAAAACGGTATTACATAATTTTAATCATATTGTGAAACCAGGCGATCGAATCGGTATTATTGGGGCTAATGGTAGCGGGAAATCATCTTTATTAAATATGCTTGCAGGCAAATTATCACCTGACAGTGGTGAAATTGAAGTTGGACAAACTGTGAAAGTTGCTTATTATACGCAAGAAAATGAAGAGATGAATTTAAATCAACGTATGATTGAATATATTAAAGAAATTGCAGAAGTCATTCATACAACAGACGGTAAAGTCATTGGAGTATCCCAAATGCTTGAGCGTTTCTTATTCCAACCGCATTCACATGGAACACCACTTGGTAAACTATCTGGTGGTGAAAGAAGACGTCTGTATTTATTACGTCTTTTAATGGGAGAGCCGAATGTACTTCTATTAGATGAGCCGACAAACGATTTAGATACACAAACGTTAACAGTACTAGAAGACTATTTAGAAGATTTCCCGGGTGTCGTTCTTACGGTATCGCATGATCGCTACTTCTTAGATAAAGTAGTAGATGAATTATTTATCTTTACTGGTGGCGGAGAAGTTCGTGAATTCCTAGGAAGCTATAGTGATTACCTAGATATACAAAAGGCCCAAGAACTATTAGAAAAAGTAGAAGTACAGAAAGAAAAGAAAGTGGAAGAAGCTCCAAAGCAACAACGTAAACGTAAACTTTCCTATCACGAACAACGTGAATGGGAAACCATTGAAGATACGATTGCAGGGCTTGAAGAGAAGCTTGAAACGATTGGAGAAGAACTTGCGAATGTAGGTTCTGATTTTACAAAAGCACAGGAGCTTTCTGAAGGGCAGCAGCAAACAGAAGAAGAACTGGAAAAAGCAATGGAACGCTGGAGCGAACTGTCTGACATCGTTGAAGGTTTAAAATAAAAATAAGCTGCATATATTGAAATGTAAAGAGAAAAACTTTACACTATTGGTAGAACATATTTTAGGAGGGAAAAAATGAGAACATCTAATCCAATGTTGAAAAAAGAAACCTTTCGTAAACAGGGAGCAAGTACGTCTGCGATGACAATTGGCGGAGCTGTAGGCAAAACATTTATTATGCTTGTCTTGCTTCTTGCAACGTCTGTCTATTCATACATACAGATGTATACGGGGAAAATGCAAATGCCAGTTTTAATTGGAGCATTAATTGTAGCTGCAATTATCGCATTTGCGGCTATATTCTTCCCGAAAATGGCGCCTATTACAGCACCTATTTATGCAGCTGTTGAAGGGATTGTCTTAGGAAGCATTTCAGCGGTATATGCGATTCGTTTTGACAACTCTATTATTTTAAATGCTGTATTACTAACAATTTCAATTTTATTTGCAATGTTAGTTTTATACGCAACTCGTGTTGTAAAGGTAACGGATAAGTTCCGTACAGGTATAATGGCTGCAACGCTTGGGATTTTGGTTATGTACTTGATCGTTTTTCTATTAAACATGTTTGGTGTTACTGTTCCGTATATTCATCAAGGTGGAACAATTGGCATCATCATTAGTGCAGTTGTGATTATCGTTGCTGCATTAAATCTATTACTAGACTTCGATTTAATCGAAAATGGCGCACGTAGTGGAGCTCCAAAATATATGGAGTGGTACAGTGCGATGGGATTAATGATGACATTAGTATGGTTGTACTTAGAAATTCTTCGTTTCGTTTCTTACTTTGCGAAAAATGACTAATTGAAAGAAATCCTGCATGATTGAAACATGCAGGATTTCTTTTTGTGTTTTTTTTAGATTCAAAGTGATGATTTCTTTTTAGAAATATATTATTTTGCATTTTTTACCTATCTTCTATTTTTTTCTACAATAAAGAAAAAGATATGAGGTGGTATAAATATGATGAATCGAGTTGTATTAATCGGAAGATTGACAAAAGATCCAGAACTATACTACACAAAGCAAGGGATTGCTTATGCACGTATATGCGTTGCGGTAAATAGAGGGTTTCGAAATAGCCTAGGAGAGCAGCAAGCAGATTACATTTACTGCGTCGTCTGGAGAAAATCGGCTGAGAATGTATCAGATTATTGTCAAAAGGGATCGCTTGTTGGGATTACAGGTCGTATTCATACGAGTAATTATGATAATGAACAGGGGAAAAGAGTGTATAAAACAGAAGTTGTGATTGAAAGAATTACGTTTTTGGAAAGGAAAAGAGAGGGAGCATCGCAGTAAAACAAGAAAATATAAGTAAAAAGAACTGCATATACAATACAGTTCTTTTTACTTATGCTAATCATTTAGAACGTAAATGTAAATTTTATATCAGGGTAAAATCACCAGATATATATTATTTATTATTAATTCCTTCCCATACGACATCCAATTGCTTGTTAAGCATATCTTTAATATCAGTTTCCTTAGGATGTAATAACGAATGAGACATGAGTGTATAAAAATAGACACTCATAATTGTGGAAGTAATGGTACTTGTATTCCAGTTGCTTTTTAGTTTCTCCGTCTGCTTTGCTTGCTCGATAATGGAATGCAAACTTTCTTGTAGTTTTTGAATACTTTTCAGTTCATTTACTGTAGGTCAAAAGATATTGGTTCAAAAAATCTACTGAAACGTGTTCCAGTATTGTTCGAGTGTTCAGTTGTTGGAATTACAGGTCGTATTCATACGAGTAATTATGAGAATGAACAGGGAAAGAGGGTGTATAAAACAGAAGTTGTGATTGAAAGAATTAAATTTTTGAAGAGGAAGAGCGCCCTACAGTAAATCTATTTTTGTGTACCAAAAAGAAAAAATATTTTATCCTGTTATTTGTGGAGATTTCAGTTTGTGGGAATAAAAAATGTTACTAATAAGAGTTTTTATTTTATTAAAAATAGGCAAGAGCACTCCATCTTCAAGGAATCTTAGTAGAATAGAGTGTTCTCACCTTCAGATAAGGAAAGTCTTAGTTGCCGTTTTGAATGTCTGACTGTTTCAGATACTATACAGTCACAGAAAGTAAATTAACATGGGGCTGAACGATAAGAGCAATATATCACTAAATGTTTTTTCGTTTCTTATAACTAAAGTTTTGCTGTTTAAAGCCAGTTTTTTTGCTTATTAATAAAATAGAACTTGTAATTAGAGATTTGAATTGAAGAAGCATAGCCACAGGGGTGACTTATACAGAATTAAGTATTACAGGCATAATCAATAATTCTTATATATATCAATTTGAAAAATAATAGATTTTATATAGTTTGGAAACTGTTTTTATTAATTTTAAGATGAGGAAATAGTTATTCTTCTTATTTATCTAGAATTAATAGTATAATTTTCATCATTAGATATTGCAAGATCACTTTCTGTTTCTGCAGGTTTTTTACTGAGTACAATGACGACTACAATAATACATATTGCTCCAATTATTTGGAAAAATAAGAAAGGGATATGCAAAATTATTACAGATGAAAGAATAGAGGCAAGAGGTTCTGTACATCCCAGTAAAGTAGTTTCCTTAGGAGAAATGTATCTTATACTATCTAAAAATAGATAGAACGAGATTAATGTTCCGAATATTACTACAAATGCGATTGACAACAATGTATAAACATCTAAATTTGGGATGTTTGCTAAAAAAACTACCTCTCTTTTTGTAGCAAACTGTAATATAGTTACTCCCAATCCCCCAATAATCATCCCCCAACCGACTAATACTGCAGAGGACCAATTTTCCAATAGCCTCTTTGAATAAAGGGTATAGAATGCTAAAGATAGCCCAGATAATACACCCCATATAATAGCTGGGATAGATACAGTTAAGTTATTAATTGATCCATTGGTTAGTAATAAAAAAGTACCAAGGATAGCTAAAGTTATGGCTAAGACCTCGCCTTTAGTAGGCAACGATTTATACTTCATAATGAGATAGATAGTAATAAAAAGAGGTGCTAAATACTGCAAAATGGTTGCTACAGCAGCATTCCCTTCATTTATAGATGCAAAGTATGTGTATTGTACACCTAACATGCCTATCGTTCCAAAAATCACCAGTTTTATTGCTTCAGTTTTGTTTTTCCAAATACCTAGAATTTCTCTTTTGTTTTGACCAAATATTGAAATGGTTATAAGGGTTATTCCTGATAGCAGAAGACGAATTGTAACCAACCATTCAGTTGAAATTCCTTCTTTTTGAAAAAGTTGTTGTGCAACAGTTCCTGATAGCCCCCATAGACTAGCACCAATCACAACCATAATCATCCCTTTAATTCGATTCTTTTTATTAATGTTCAAACGAAACACCTCACATTATTTTTAGAATATTACAGTCATCGGAATATATTATGCAATATATCACGAATGACAAAAAAGTTGAATTAAAATATTTTGAATTTTTTATATAAAGGGTACTAAGATTAACTACTAAAATAACCTCACATTATTTATGGTGATGTTATTTTAGTAGTTTTAATTAATATGTATAATGCTAGTATTTTTAGATATAAAAAATTTTTTGTAGCATCATAGTTGAAAAGGATTTTACAAATGTGTATTTCTGAAAAATCACACTTAGATTAAAATGTTAAATAAACTTTAAATCACATAACAGAAAGAATTCTTTGGATATCCCTCATTGGTCTTAACCAATTTATTGACATAGCGTGTTCTAGTAACATAGGATCACCACTTTCTAATGCCGTAATAATGTCTATATGCTCATTAATGGAATGTTCAGCAGGAACAAAGTTTTGGAAGAAAAGGTATTCAAGGCGTAATGCATGGAGGTGTAAATTGTCTAATAAAGGCTCTATATATTTATTATTAGCTAGCGAAACTATCATATTGTGAAATTCAAAATCTAAGCTCATTGCTTTTTCTGAATCTTTCATAGTAATTGCGTGTTTAAAGTTTTCATTTATTCGTTTAAGTCGTTTTATGTCTTTTTGTTTAATATTGTTAATTGCTTGTTTACCTACAATGACGTGCATACCGGCTATTGTTTCATAAATTACAGGTACATCTTCCAATTTTACAGGAGAAATTTTTGTTTTCTGTCCCCTAACCATTTCTACAAGACCAGAAAGTTCAAGAACTTGAAGTGCTTCTCTTACTGGAGTTCTACTAACACCTAAAGCATCGGCAAGATCATTATCATTAATTTTTTCATCAGGCTTCAAAACACCTTTAATAATCCAATCTTGCAACTGATTAAGAACAATTGTTTTTGCAGAAAATCGTTCTTGTTTAGTATAGTTTTCAGGAATTGGCATGATTTAATACTCCCTTTCATTCACTTTTCTATAGGTAATATATTATATACAGAATAACAAAGCTATAACGATAAAGTAAAGAAGATTTTTAAAATTTAAATTTATCACAAAAAACGACCGTTTGTTCTGTGATTGGCGCGTAGTTTTTCGAAAATTTAAAAAACTATTTCTAAAGTGATATTAATTTTAAAGTATTGTAAAAAATTGAAGTATCCGTTAGCATCTAGGCATGGAGGTGAATGGAGAAAAAAGATTTTTTTGGTAATTCATATTTTTGGGGAGTTGAAAAATAAAAGTATTAAATTTTATTACTTATTTCTTTTTTATTTTAGAATAATATCTGCTCTATAAATGTTGCTGGAGGTATCAAAAAAAGGATGAACATTAATTATTCATTTGTATAATAAATTATAATAGTTATATTAAAATTTATTTATATATTAGTATATTTTTGTTAAAGAAGCTTACTCTTATTAATTCGAATTTGAGAAATCCCCAAAAGTGTTTAGTGTTATTACTAAAAATGCTTTCCTGTATTCAAGATGAAAGTGATGGCTGATTTTTGTGCCTTATTTAGATCGACAGGGGGGAGAAAACATTAGGTGGCTTATGAAACATAGAGGGGATTTTTTATTGCTAATTATTTTTTCTGTGTAATCCGATGAAAAAAAGATAAAAAATAAGGGTATTTATCGTATATATTTTGGAAGTATTTCATTTCTTAATTTCAGTTATCTTTATGTGCTCGAATAAAAAATAAATATTTTTTAAAGTATGGAAGATGTATTTAGAACGATCGTTTAAAGTTCCAAATATAATTATCATTCTCTTGAATGTGTATTTTATTTTTAAAAATATATAGGTATTAATATGTGTTGAATTCAGAATATAATGTTATGCAAAATATAAAACTTATGTTATTCAAATTTTAGGGAGGAAGACGCATGTTATCTGAATTAAGAGTGGTGCCAACAGATCAAGTATTTTTACACGAAGAATATGAAATAGAAAGGTTATACAAGCTAAGTCATAAAATTAAGAGTGAACAAAAATTAAAAAACCCTCCTATTGCTTTGCAACTTGATAACAATAAATATTTAATTCTGGATGGTGCTCATCGTACTTTATCTTTACAAAAATTGAACTGTAAAAGAATGGTGGTTCAGGTGGTTACGGCAGAGTATTTATCAATTAATGCTTGGGCACATCACATTCTAAATGGAAAAAAACTAATAGAAGAATTGAAAGTTAACCAGAAGATATGCTTGAGTGATGAGCGACAAAATGATATACCAATGGCAACATTATATTATGAGGGAAAGGAGCAATATTTATATATTGTACCGGAGTATCAACTAACTTTAGAAAACAAAATTAATGTTTGGAAGGAAGTTGTTAATTCCTATACAAACAAATATGAATTTAATAGAATTATGAGCAATCAAACAATACAAGATGCTGGATTAGTGTTTAACTATACAACTCTAGATTTATATCAAATAAAACAAATAGTAGATTCGAATTTATTACTTCCAGCGGGTGTGACGAAATTCACCCTGAATTGTGGCCGCATATTAAATTTAAATATTCCATTGAGTTTTCTAATTAGAGAGGATTTTGTGCAAGAAGATTGGGAAGAATTATTAGAATTATGGGAATCTTCAATCAGATTATATACTGATCCAGTCCTATTATGCGAAATATAGTATTTGAGGAGACAATAGCTACTTATTAAAAAATGAACTTACTAATGAGTAATGTGCACCTTTCTTATATTACGGTTTCACAATTAAATTGCTAGTACTAGTATATTAACTCTAATTGAAAAGGAGAAAGACTATGATACATGATAGTGTTCTTTCACTAATAGGTAATACCCCAGTAGTTAAAATTAATAATTTAGTACAAAATGATGATGCTGAACTATATGTGAAATTAGAAGGTTTCAATCCTGGTGGAAGTTCAAAAGATAGAGTAGCAAAACGAGTGATAGAATATGCTGAAAAACATGGGAAATTAAAACCAGGGGGAACAATTGTAGAATCATCTTCTGGAAATCTTGCTATAGGTCTTTCAATTGTAGCGCAAATGAAGGGATACAAGATGATCTGTGTAGTAGATCCTAAAATAAGTAAGGTAAATTTAAACATTATTAAAGCATTTGGTGCACAGATTCATATGGTAGATGAGGCTGATGAATATGGAAATTATTTAAAAACAAGGTTAGCTACAGCACAAAACTTAGCAAAATCTATTAAAGGTGCCTACTGGCCGAATCAGTATAATAATCCTGAAAATCCTGAGGCTTACATCCGGTCTTTAGTTCGTGAAATTTATGAGGATTTTGGTGATGCCTTAGATTGGATTGTATGCCCAGTCGGAACAGCAGGTCTGATAACGGGAGTCGCAAAAGAAATGAAAATATTAAATCCAGCTGTGAAAATTATGGCTGTTGATGCTGTAGGTTCCGTTATATTTGGAGGAGCACCAGGGACTCGCAGACTACTTGGAATCGGAAATGCAATTGTTCCAGGAAATTTAAATACTAGTTTATATGATGATTTGAGCTATGTAAATGATGCAGATGGATTTTTTATAACGAGACAGCTTGCTTTAAAAGAAGGGCTCTTAGTAGGAGGCTCCTCTGGGGCAACAGTTTGTGCAGCTTTAAGATTATTAGAAAAATTACCAAAAGACAAAAAAGTATTAGCTGTATTACCAGATAGAGGCGATCGATATTATAGTACAATTTTTTCAGACGATTGGCTGAATCAGAATGAAATTCAGTTGCCTGAGGGTAATAATGAATCTGTTTTAATTTAATTAAAAATTAACTTTCAATTAAAAGGAGTGCTATTTATGTTATTAGAAACTAAACCAGAATTAATTTACCTTAGCAAACAGGATATTATTAACCTAGGTGGTTATGAATCAGAAATCTATGTGAAAGCTATAAAACAAGCTTTGACTATACATTCTAAAAAGAATTTTAGTCAACCTTTAAAACCATATTTAAAGACAAATAAAGAAGGAGAGCATATTGCTGATAGAATTATTGCTATGCCAGCATACTTGGGTGAACCTAATATTTCTGGGATTAAATGGATAGGTAGTAAGTTTGATAATCCTATAAAAAAGAATATGGAAAGAGCAAGTGCATTAATTATTTTAAACGATCCTGAAACTAATTTTCCAATTGCTATTTTAGAAGGTAGTGTTATTAGTTCAATGAGAACTGCGGCGGTGACAGTAGTAGCAACTGAATATCTAGCTAAGAATGGATTTGAAAGAGTTTCTATCATGGGCTGTGGATTGATTTCTAGAATGCATATAAATTCTTTATTAGAACAGTTTAATAGCATCAAACAAATTAATTTGTTTGATTTAGATAATGAAAAAGCACAAGTATTGGCTCAGGATATGAAGAAACGTTTTAATAATGTAGAGTTTCAAATTCATAGTTCAGCTCAAAGAGCAGTGGAAGTAGCTGAAGTACTTGTAACATGCACGGTAGCAGATAAACCTTATATTAAGTCAGAATGGATTCAAAAGGGAACTTTTGTAAGTAACATCTCAATTATGGATATAGAAAAAGATGCATTTTTAAAAGCAGGTAAAGTGATTGTTGATGATTGGGATCAAGCAAACAGAGAAAAGAAAATAATAAATCAACTCGTATTAGAAGGGAAATTTTCAAAAGATATGCTACATGCAGAACTGGGAGATATTATTACTGGTAAGTGTGCAGGAAGAACAACAGATGAAGAAATTATAATATTAAATCCTATGGGAATGGCAATAGAGGATATCTCATGTGCACATGAAATATATGAAAAAGCCCGAGAGAATGGAGCTGGAACGGTATTAAGTTTATATTAATGAATAATTGATTTAAACAAAGAAACTGTATAATTTACAGTTTCTTTGTTTAAAAAAGGACATTCTTATTAAAATATTTAAAAATATCCTTTTTTATTTAATGAAATAGTAGAAAAGATTTTAATAATTGATTTGCATACTGTAATGTATTTGACTGGTATTTACACTTATCATTAACTATACTTCTTGAAGGAAAATGGATAAATTATAAAAAGTTATTTGTGAAGTTAAAAGAGGAGGAATACAGATATGATAGAGAATGTCCAATTGATTCCCTTTAATCAAGTGATTTTTTATGAACAATATGATAAAGAAAGAGTAACTATGATTGAAAATAGTATTGCAGATGAGAAAATTCTTATAGATTTACCAACTGCACTGAAAACCAGTTCAAATCAATATCTTATATTGGATGGTACACATCGTACTTTAGCTTTAAGGAATTTGCAATGTATGAATATTCCAGCTCAAATAGTGGATGAAAATAGCCTGCAGGTTAGTTCTTGGATCCATCAAATTTCTAAAAGTGAGGATTTACTAAAGAGAATTTTCGATAATTCTCATATTTACTGTTCAGAAAAAATCTTAGACGGAAACAGGTATGTAACTAAGATGTGTATGGATGATAAAATGTATTATTTATATAGCAGTAATACGTGTAATAACCCAATAGAATATGTTACTAATATGTTAAATTCGGTCATAACAATGTATACAAATAATTCTAGCTTTAAAAGGTTAAAAAAAGAAGAATATAACCCAACTTTTTCTGGTATTACATTTGAGTTTCCGATATTTTCAATACAAGAAATATTAAAGATTATTAGTAATAAAGATTTATTTCCACAAAATGTAGTAAGATTTGTTATTGCATGTGGAAAGTTAAGGGATTTGAAGATTCCAATCAATATTATACGAAGCCCTGAAGTATTTGAATTTGATTGGACAGAGCTTCTAAAAATAAACTAAAAATCTTATTCTAGCAAGAGTATAGGATAAGATTGGGGGATACGGATTTTTAAAGTAATCTAACGTATATGTGATCATTTCAAATGATTAATGGTTAAAATTCACTTAAGTTAAGACAGCTTATTCTGTTAAAAAAGCTAGTTTTTTATGGTATGCGAGGATTATATCTCGGTAATAACTTGATTTATTTAAGGAGGAGCTAAATTGAGTGATACTACATATGCAACATGGGCAGAAATACATTTAGATTCACTGGCGCATAATTATCAATGGTTTCGTAAAAATATTTCGCCTAACACAAAAATTTTTGCGGTGGTAAAAGCAAATGCATATGGACATGGTCTAGTTCCTATTGCAAATTGCTTAATGAAAGAGGGAGTTGATGGTTTTACTGTTGTTTTCCCATATGAAGGAATTGAATTAAGAAGAAAGGGAATTGATTTACCTATTATTATTTTGTCACCTTTTTTTTCGGAGCAAGCTAAAGAAATTGTAAGGTGGAATTTAACACCTAGTATAACACATAAAAAACAATTGCTTGATTTAGCTAAGTGGACAAAACTATTTAACGTAAATATTAAAGTCCATATAAAAGTAGATACAGGTCTTGCACGTAGTGGATCTCGTAATCGAAATGAACTTTTAGAATTGTTAAAAATGGCGAATGAATTACCGGGTATAGAGATAGAGGGAGTATTCACTCATTTTGCATCAGCAGATCATCCCAATGCTTTATATTTAAAAGAAGAAAATGAGCGGTTTCTAAAAATGATACACAATATTACAGATCATTACGATATCCCATTAGTTCATGCTGCAGCTACAGCAGCGACAATCAGATCTATAGATACGCATTTTGATATGGTTAGGATAGGACTAGGGTTGTATGGATATGACCCATTGCCGGATTATTTAGAACGAAATTGCCCCCTTAGGCCAGTAATGACCCTGAATACCAGGATTGCATATCTAAAATGGATTGAGGAGGGTGAAAGTATTGGATACAATCGGCAATATACAGCAGATAAACCTATGCATATTGCAACTGTTCCAATTGGATATGCAGATGGAATGAATCGAAGAATAGCTAATCGTTATTCTTTTCATGTAGATGACCAGTGTTGTAAAATACGTGGGAATTTATGTATGGATCAAATTATGATTGATGTTACCAAAGTCGAAAATGTTGGTATAGGACAAAAAGTTACCGTTATGGGAAGGGATCAACTTACAGCTAGATCATTGGCAGAATGTTTAGGTACAGCAATTGATGAGGTTTTATGTTCAATATCTACAAGAGTTCCTCGTTTATACCTAAAACAAGAGGAATTCTTATTAACACTATAAAAAAGGAAAAACGTCGTTTTTATGCTTGTCTAATTTTAAGATGTCATTTTGAAAGAGTAAAATAAATAAGGTTTCTTATGTGATAGTGAGAGAATAGGAACTGTAAAAGGAAAGTGTTTTAATAGAGTTAATATGGTGAGATGAATTTGAAATATTGGAGAAATAATAAAGTGAAAATTCCATCAATGAGTCTTCATCCCCACTGATGGAAAGCCCTCACCAACCAGGTTTTTACTGCATGCGAATAGCTGGATAAAAAACATAATAGTGTAAGGTTTAAAAAGGAGTTTTTGAAAAGCAGAAAAAAGATTGAGAAGTTAAAGAATATAATTTAAGTAAATTCTATATTAAGCATATCAACAATGAATAGTAATTTACATCTTTTAAGGGGGACATAGAATACAATTGAGATTTATAAAAGCAAGCGTCTCAGTAGGAGTATAGCGATAGAACATGTTACAATACAGCTAAGAACAAGCAATAAAGGAGAGTTTATTTACGTGAAGATTAAAGCAATTGAACCGACGCCAAGTCCAAATACGATGAAAGTTATCTTAAATGAAGTGTTACCATCAGGAGCACGTAATAATTATACAAACGAAAATGCAGAACAAGCACCAGAGCAAGTGCAACACATTTTAAAAATTGAAGGTATTAAAGGTGTATATCATGTTGCGGACTTTCTAGCAGTAGAGAGAAATGCGAAGTATGATTGGAAAGTACTTTTGCAACAAGTTCGTGCTGTGTTTGGAGAAGAAGTCACTGAAGAAGATGAGAGAGAGCAACTTTCACATTTTGGTGAAGTGAAAGTATTCATTCAAATGTTCTTTACGATTCCGATGCAGGTGAAATTAACAGATGGAACAACGGAAGAACGAGTGGGCTTACCAGACCGTTTTAAAGAAGCAATTATGAAAGTGCAAATGTCTGCACCTAACGTTGTGAAAGAGCGTAAATGGGTAGAACAAAGTACACGTTATGGGAATTTTGAAGAAATCGGAAAAGAAGTTGTGGAAGAAATTGTCGCTGCTTATCCAGAAGACCGTGTTGAAAAAACTGTAAAAGAATTATTAGATCAAGCGGGTGCTAAAGAAGTAACGATTACAAAGCGTGAACCATATAAAGTAACAGAAGAAATGATGGGGGATCCTGATTGGAAAAACCGTTATGCAGCGCTTGAGCAAATGGATCCAACAGAAGAAGATATTCCTGTATTGAAGAAAGCGCTAGAAGATGAGAAAGTATCTATCCGTCGTTTAGCAACAGCGTACTTAGGTATGGTAAAAGGTGATGAAGTATTACCGTTACTGTATAAAGCTTTACTAGATCGTTCTGTAAGTGTACGCCGCACTGCGGGTGATTGCTTATCAGATGTAGGAGATCCAGCAGCGATGTTTGTTATGATTAAAGCACTTAAAGATCCAAGTAAATTGGTGCGTTGGCGTGCGGCGATGTTCTTATTTGAACTTGGTGATGAAAGTGCAATTCCAGCACTACGCGTAGCGCAAGATGATCCGGAGTTCGAAGTAGCAATGCAAGCTCGTCTAGCATTAGAACGTATTGAAGGCGGAGAAGAAGCGAAAGGATCTGTTTGGAAACAAATGACGGAGTCTCGCAAAGGAGAATAATCATATGATCGTTTTCTATGATAGTAGGTGTCCGATGTGCACGGCAGTCGCAGAGCGTACAAAGAAGCTTGATAAAAAAGATACGATGAAGTTTACCTCTTTTCGTGATAAAGATGTTGTAGAGGAGTATCAACTTTCTACAGAGTTACAAGAGAAGATGGAGCAAAGACTTTACATTTTAAAAAATAACAAATGGTATGACGGGATTGGTAGCGTATATGTTTTAGCAAAAGCTGTGCCGTCATACTGGTTTGTGGTTCCTTTTATCAAGTTATCTATTTTACTTGGATTTGGAAATAAAGTGTATGATTATATTGCAAATAGAAGAAAACTTGTACCAGTTGGTCACTGTCGTGAAGGAGTTTGTGAAATTCCATCAAAAAAATGATGGTAACGCTATCTTTCTTTTGCACCTATTATAAGAGCGTGATATGATGAATTTGGAATGAAAGTTGAAGGAGAGATTACAAGATGTCAAATGCATACGAAGAATATATGCGTCAAATGGTAATTCCAATGCGTCAAGAGTTAGTGCGTGCTGGATTTGAAGAATTAACTACAGAAGAAACTGTAAAAGAATATATGGAAAATGCGACAGGTACAACATTAGTTGTCGTAAACTCTGTTTGCGGATGTGCAGCTGGTTTAGCGCGTCCATCAGCTGGTCAAGCGGTTGTACGTTCCGAAAAACAACCAGACCATCTTGTAACTGTATTTGCAGGACAAGATAAAGACGCAACAGCTACAATGCGTGAGTACTTCGGAGATATTCCTCCATCTTCACCATCTATGGCGTTACTAAAAGGAAACGAAGTTGTTCACTTCATTCATCGTCATGAAATTGAAGGAGCAACAATGGAAGAGATTATTAATAACTTAGAACAAGCTTTTGAAAAGCATTGCTAAAAAGGGGGAGTGATTCTCCCTTTTTTCTTTATATATTGAGGTGAAAAGATGATTGTAACAACAGCAGGACGAACGAATAAGGAAATGATAACATATGCAAAAGAGGTAGCGGAAGAATTACAATGCTCTTTTGTAGTACGGAATGATATATCGGTATACAAGCTACATGAGCAGTTTGAACAAGATGTACTCGTTGTAGGAAAGAATCGATTAGCAATTTATCCAAAAGGTACAGAAGAATCGTTCTTTTTCCATCCTAATTCTGCAATGTTTCGTGTGAAAAGATTAATGAGGGGAGAACATGATCCATTTGTACAAGCTGCAAAATTAGAAAAAGGAATGACGGTGTTAGATTGTACGCTCGGTATGGCATCAGATAGTATTGTTGCAAGCTATGTTGTTGGAGAAGAAGGCGCTATAACGGGGCTTGAGGGGAATCGTTACATGGCTTATATAATGAATAAAGGTTTAAAGCAGTGGTGTGCGGGTATTTCAGAAATCGATGAAGCGATGCGTAGAATTAGAGTGAAGAAAACTGAGCATTTTGATTTCTTAAAGCGCTGCGAAGACAACTGTTATGATGTTGTTTATCTGGATCCAATGTTTGAAGAAACGGTAATTGAATCAGATGGGATTCGTGGCTTAAAACACTTTGCTTTGTATAATGATGTCACAGATGAAACAATTGCAGAAGCAAAGCGTGTTGCTAGAAAACGTGTTGTCTTAAAAGATCATTTCCGTAGTACACGATTTGAGCGACATAACTTCTTAGTATATAAGCGAAAAAGTGCGAAATTTCATTTTGGTGTAATTGAACCTTGCTAATTATTTGAAAAGATGTATAATAAGCAATAATCAATTATATATGATGTCGTAGATGAAGAGAGTAGTCCTTCTTCAGAAGGAAAGCGAGCTAGGGATGGTGAGAGCCTAGTACGGAGAAGAGGATGAAGCGCACTTCAGAGACGCTGCTTGAAATGAATAGTAGAGTAAGCCGGGGCCCCCTGTCCTCGTTATAAACGGGAAAGTGGTTCTTCGGAACAACAAGGGTGGTACCACGGGTGATAACTCGTCTCTTTTTTAGAGACGGGTTTTTTGTGTTTAAAAAAATAAGGAGGAAGTAACATGGAATATAAAATTCAATTAGCAAAAAGTTTATTTGAAATATTAAAATCAGAATTATCATTGGAACAAATTACAGGTTTAATTGAAACTCCGAAGCAAGATGAATTTGGAGACGCGGCATTCCCTTGTTTTATGCTTGCAAAGCAATATAAAAAAGCACCCGCAATTATCGCGAAAGAAATTGCTGAGAAGTTAAACAATTCATTTTTTACAAAAGTGGAGGCAGTTGGACCATATGTGAACGTATTTTTCAATCGTCACATAGTAAGTGATGATGTATTAAAAACGATTTTAGTTGAAAAAGAAGAATATGGACAGGGGTACTTTGGGCGAGAAAAAACAGTAGTAATCGATTACTCTTCACCAAATATCGCGAAACCGTTCTCCATGGGACATTTACGTTCAACGATGATCGGGAATTCTTTAAAACATATCGCTGAAAAGTGTGGATATGAGGTTGTAGGAATCAATTATATTGGTGATTGGGGAACGCAGTTTGGGAAATTAATTACCGCATATAAAAAATGGGGAAATGAAGAGCTTGTAAAAGAAGATCCGATTCGCGAATTATTCAAATTATATGTTCATTTCCACGAAGAAGTGAAAGAGCATCCAGAGCTAGAAGAAGAAGGTCGTGCATGGTTTAAGAAATTAGAAGACGGTGATGAAGAAGCAGTTTTTTTATGGAATTGGTTCCGTCATGAATCTTTAAAAGAATTCTCTCGTATTTATGAACTTCTTGGTGTTGAATTTACAAACTTCCAAGGAGAGGCTTTCTATAATGATAAAATGGGCGATTTTGTTGATATTTTAGAAGAAAAAGGGTTATTAGAAGAATCGGATGGAGCACAAGTTGTTAATTTAGAAAAAGAAGATATGCAGCCATGTTTAATTAAAAAATCAGATGGAGCTACACTTTATGCAACGCGCGATTTAACAGCGGCACTATACCGTCAAAACACATATGAATTTGATAAAGCGTTGTATGTAGTAGGCGCAGAACAAAGCTTACACTTCACACAATTTTTCACTGTATTAAAGAAACTTGGTTATAACTGGGTAGATGGTATGGCTCATGTACCATTTGGACTCATTTTAAAAGATGGTAAAAAAATGTCCACACGTAAGGGGAAAGTCGTATTACTTGAGGAAGTATTAGAAGAAGCGATTACGCTTGCAGAGCAAAATATTGAAGAGAAAAATCCGGACTTAAAGCAAAAAGAGGAAGTTGCTAAGCAAGTTGGTGTCGGGGCAGTCATTTTCCATGATTTGAAAAATGAACGTATGCATAATATTGAATTCTCTTTAGAAAAAATGCTGAAGTTCGAAGGGGAAACAGGACCATATGTTCAATATACACATGCGCGTGCTTGCTCCATTTTACGAAAAGAAAATGCTGAATTTGAAACAGAAGCGTTTCAATTAAACGATGATCATAGTTGGAGTACGATAAAATTATTAAATAGATTTCCACAAGTCGTTGAAACAGCCTTCTTCAAAAATGAACCGTCACATATTGCGAAGTATTTGTTAGATGTAGCACAAGCATTTAATAAATATTATGGAAATGTTCGTATTTTAGAAGAGGATAAAGAAAAGGAAAGTAGACTTGCACTTGTTTATGCAGTAACGATTGTGTTAAAAGAAGGATTGCGTTTACTTGGAATGGGTGTTCCGGAAGAGATGTAAATGAGTACAATTTTATCGTGCTATTGTGCAGTGACAATTATTAACGTTACTGTAGTAGTAAATTACAAATAATGTGTTACTGAAGATGATAAATACAAAATAAAGCTTACTATATTGACAGAATGACAAATCGGGCGTACCATTGACCTAATTTGTTATTTTTTTATTTTTCTTACTATTTTTAATAATTATTCATTTTGTTTTTTCTTTACTAAAATTATTCTTTGAAAGAAGGAGATGGAGATGGTATCTTTTTTTCCTACAATGTATGAAGATGAACTTATATATAGTGCTATTGCAAGATATCATGTTAGAAGTGGTAATGCTATCCCTAAACAGACAATCGATAAATTGATGTAAGTCTGTATCTTTTATTTTTTCTCGAATATGGCCATAGCCTTTTTTAAAATCTCATTTTCCTCCTTCAGACGAAGCATTTCTTTTTGCATTCGCTTCAGGTCTTCTAGCGTCATTTCTTCCTCATCAATCGTTGTGATAGGAGAATACTTTTTTATCCATTTATAAATCGGTACTTCTGATACACCATATTCGCTGCTTAGTTCTTTCACAGATCGGCCTGAATGATATAGTTCAACAACCATCTTTTTAAATTCTTCATTAAATTTCTTGTTTGCCATACGGACACTTCCTCCTTGAAATCCATTGTAAGGACTTAACTAAGTTGTGTTCATATGACTATACTAACTCCAGCCTTACTATAGTATCATTTTTTGAACATCTTACTTTAGCTCAGCACAACGGATAACCGCTTTAATTACAGGGAATTATCAAAAAGGGTACTATTAAACAGAACAAGCCCAAGAAATGGATAAGGAGTGAGCATGCGATGGACAACATGATAAATGCGGGCAGCTTTGGTATGCAAAGCGGAACTGCTCAAAAAACGGTTGGCCAGTATTTGTTCGATTGCCTGAAACTGGAGGGCATTACCGAAATTTTCGGCGTCGCAGGGGACTATAATTTTACACTTCTTGATACTTTGGAGTGTTATAACGGCATCCGTTTTATAGAAGGGCGGAACGAACTAAACTCGGGCTATGCCGCAGATGGCTATGCAAGAATCAAAGGAATTTCCGCTCTTATTACGACCTTCGGGGTCGGGGAGCTCAGCGCCTGTAATGCGATAGCGGGAGCCAACAGCGAGCATGTGCCAATAATTCACATTGTGGGTGCGCCTCCTGAGAAGGATCAAAAAGAGCACAAGCTGATGCACCACACCCTAATGGATGGGAATTTTGATGTCTTTCGCAAGGTGTATGAGCAGATTACGGCTTATAGCGCGGTGCTTACGCCGGAAAACGCTAAGATTGAAATTCAGGCTGCGATTCGCATTGCTAAGGAAAAGAAAAAGCCGGTATACCTGGTTGTGGCCGATGATTTAGTGACCAAGCCGATTAAGATCCGGGAAGAGCCGGTACCGCCACGTCCAACGTCCAACCTAAAAACCCTTCAGGCTGCGGTGAATCATGTCTATCGACTGCTGGAGCGTGCCCACCGACCGGTTATCCTTGTGGATGTGAAAACCATGCGTTTCGGCCTTCAGACAGCAGCTCGGCAGCTGGCCGACGCCATGAACGTGCCTGTTGTAACGATGATGTTCGGGAAGGGGGCATTCGACGAAACCCATCCAAATTATATCGGAATGTACCTAGGCTCTTTCGGAGGTTCTGAAGTCCAAAGTACGGTGGAAAATGCAGATTGTATCATTGCAATCGGCATGGTATGGGCGGACACCAACACCGCGAATTTTACCGCAAAGCTGAACCCGCTGGTGACTGTCAATATTCAACCAGACATGGTTAAGATCGCTGAGGCGGAATATTCGAATGTTCTTGCAGCCGACATGCTACTTGCCGTGCAGAAGGTGGGGCATATGGGCCAAGGTTTGGCAGAAAAATTGTCATTCCCTTACGATCAATTCACAACTAATGCCGCCGGCCCTCTAATGGCGGCCGGCTATTATCCCCGTTTTCAGCGCATGCTGAAAGAGGGCGATATTGTAATCGCCGAGACTGGGACGTTCTATAATGGAATGGCGGAGGTTAGACTGCCGGGCAATGTAACATATATTGGGCAAGGCGGATGGCAGTCCATCGGTTACGCAACCCCCTCGGCGTTCGGTGCTATTATGGCCGCGCCGGAACGCCGAGTGTTGCTATTTACAGGTGACGGCGCCCTGCAGCTAACAGCCCAGGAAATCAGTTCCATGCTCTATTACGGCTGCAAGCCTATAATCTTCGTCTTGAACAACGATGGCTATACAATTGAGAAATATTTGAATGTCAAAACAGAGGGTCAAAAGTACAACCAAATCCCTCAATGGTCTTACACCAGGCTGCCTGAAGCTTTTGGAGGTAACGCGTTTACCGTTACGGTCCGGACCTATGGAGAGCTTGATCAGGCTATAATCCAAGCTGAAACGGAAAGTACCGAAAGACTCTGTATTATTGAAATGATCGCAGGGAATCCGATGGACGCACCTAAATATATGCGACGGCAGCGTAGTTATATGGAGAAGCAGGAAATGCAGCGCAGCCAGAAATAGTCCCGAATAACAAGAATGTTCCTAAAAGATGAATCTAATCTTTAATGGGGACCCTTAAAAAATAGTCATGTAGAAACTTAGCATTTTTAAGTCACCTCCTTCTATTAGCTTCCTAAAATTTGCTAAGCAATCCGTTCTTGTACTCTCAGATAGACAAAAAAACATCAAAATGATGTTTTTTAACTTAAGGGTCACTAAGCATCTCCATCAAGTTAAAAAATTGGTTTTAACCTAAAGCGAAAAAAGTGAACTTAATTTTTATAAATAAATGTAGAAAAAATTTCGTTTTAGTGCATTTTAAAATCTTAAGTTGATGGATGTGGGGGCCGTCAGGAAAATGCGGATTTACAACGGTAAGCTTATTTTCAAGGCGATTCCCCCGCTTTTAACAACTGTAGCCTTGGAATAAAGTTTGATTAAATTAACTTAATAAACCTTGATAAAAGAGCACATAGAAAAAGCGTGTTTTGAAAAAAATTGATCAAAACACGCTTTTTTTATATTCAATTGAGTCATTCTTTTATAAAAAATTTTGATGATTTTTGTGATCCTTGCTCAATTAAAGCCCCCGATTATGGAAGAACTTATTGAAAATAAACCCCGTTACTTTAAATGATTCATTCACAATATTATTAAGTAAATTCCCTTTTACTTTCAGTAATGTACTAAAATCCATGCAGTAAAAACTCCTTACAAAAGAAACAAACAGAAAATAGAAGCTTTTTTAATCGAACTAATGTAAATAGTTTTACCTTTTTAATATCCACATAGAACCTACCAAAACGGACTAATATTAAAAGGAAATTCACCCAATTCCCTGGCCCTAATTTGATACTAATAGAACCGTTCTAATCATATTCTTATAATAGAAAACAATAAAAAGGGGTGGAAAGTTAGTTGATAAAAGTAAAGGTTAGTTTACGACCCATTGTAAGTAAGATAAATTTACCCACTGTTTTGAAAACAACTATACTTCCGGGTGACTCAATTGAAAGATTATTTATTGCAACCCAGGTAGGAGAAATCTTTTACATAGGAAACGGAGTTATAAGGACTTTTTTAGATATTCGCCCGCGAATCATAAAATTAGGTAATTCTGAACAAGGGGTTTCTGGTAGTGGATATGATGAACGGGGATTGCTAGGGCTAGCGTTTCATCCAGAATTTTATTATAACGGTTTGTTTTATCTTTATTATTCAGTAGCTGGAACACAAGGTCCAGGGGCTCTTCCTGAATTTTTTAAGCCTAACCCGTGTGATCTCAGAACTTTAAACCTAAGATGGATAAATAGAGAAACTCAATATGATCATATTGATACAGTTGAAGAATGGATTTTACAATCGAATGGTCAACCTCAAAAACGACGGACATTACTTAACATAAGAAGACCATTTTTTAATCATAATGGTGTCAATAGCTTAAACTTTTCGCCTGAAACCGGAAAACTTGTTTTAACAACTGGAGATGGTGGATCAGGCTATGATCCATTTAATTTAAGTCAGGATGATATGGAGATAGCTGGTAAAATAATTGAAATTGATGTAGTTAAGAATACATTTATCAATAATCCCCCCGTAGTCACACGTTTTAATGAACTTCCCTTACCTATTCAGGAAACGCTTACGGTAATTGCCAAAGGGGTTCGCAATATAACAGGCATCTCATTTCAAAGGTTTAATAATCAGTATATCAAATATGTGGGGAATGTCGGACAGGATTTGGTAGAGTCGATTTTTTCATTCGTTCATTATAAACCAATACCGGTTACTCAGCTTATTCAAGCTTCTTTAATGAGATCTAAACCTGACCAAGAAGGATTTATTAACTTTGGTTGGCGAGGGTGGGAAGGTGCTTTTCCTACTTCGTTTATAAGGGGCTGTTTTGCAAATCCGACTTTGGATGAGAAAACAATTGCTTATTACAATGAAACAGTAAAAACTTCAGTGAGGCGTCTTCAGCCTTTAACTAGTTATTTTCATAAAGATCCCCGACCCGATAAGTTTGGAGGAACTGCACTTACAGGAGTCCAGCCATATAGGGGGAATGGAATCCCAAATTTAACGGGAAGCGTTGTGTTTACCGATCTTGCCCAGAATGAAGAATCTCGGCCTCCGGTTAGAGGGGTTTTAGCTTATACCAAGGCAAGTACGGATTGTAAACTAAATGATTTTAGTGTTATTGAAACCGATTATAATTTTGGATCTCAATCAGCTTATTATGTTAATTTGGGAACGAATCTGGATCAAACCAGATTATATTTAGGGGTTTATGGCTCTATGAAAGTGACTGATTTTAATCAAGGTACTATTTTTGAAATTGTTCCATGATTTATAACTATAAAATTCGACGGTTGGAGTAAGCATTAACACCTAACCATTTTCTGAAGCAATTCCAGCATCTGCAATTAGCATTTCCCATCGATCTGTAAACGTTAAGTTAATGGGAGTTGTAAACTTTTCAGCAAATACTTCAATTCTATATCCTAATGGAACCAAGATACCTTCTGGCTTTAAAATTCTTTTATTGTATCTGTATGATACATCGTACCCCCCTTAGAAAAAGCTTATATTTTTAAATATTCATGGAGGGGCAGTTCTCATTCCAATTGATTACTAACAGGCAATACCGCATAAAGCGCAAGGGAATGAATAGTATAGAAAGTGACGAATTGGATATTTTCAGGGGGTGTTTTCATCAATCGGTTTATTCGTTATTGGTATCAATCGATGATAGAGACAGATACAAACTATGTTCATATAAGAAAAATGAACATTGCAACCAAGTTAGTTATTACAGCCTTATTGAGTACATTTGCCACTATGTTTCAATCAGCGGGGGGCTTTATGCCTGGTATAGGCTTTCTGATTAGTTTTCTAGCAACATTACCAATTTTTTTAGCTACTTGTTTTTCTATCCGCCAGGGAATCCTCTCTTATACCCTCACGATTTTCCTATTATTTATTATTCAGCCGAGTGAACTAATTATCTTTCCCTTTACAACAGGTTTATTAGGTATAGCGATGGGTGTGGCCTTTTTACAATTGCAAAGGAGAATTATGATTGTTTCCTTTTCATCAATATGTCTACTTACGGGTATTATGGTGATTCTGTATGTATTTCGTTTTCCAGTGCTAGGCCCTACTGTTGATACAACTATGGATCCAAAGGTTATTGCAATAATATGTATATTGAGTTTTCTTTACTGCTGGATTTTCGCGGAACTTTGTAGAGTACTCATGAATAGATTTTGTCGGGCATTGCCTTAACAGTTGAGTAAAATCTTTTTGAACGAATAAGCGTTGTAATGCCACATATATTTCAAAAGAAGGAGGAGACAAGATGAAGCTGGCGTTTAGTACAAATGCATTTACAAGATACACATTGCCCGAATCTATTTCAGAGATTGGACGTTTGGGATATAAGGGCGTGGAAATTCTAGCGGACGTTCCTCATGCTTTTCCACCTTTGCATACTGCCCCTTGGGTAAGTGATGTGCAAAAAAAAATAGAACAATATGATCTCGAGGTATCAAACATAAACGGTAATACGGCATCTGGATTTTTTTTGCATTCTACTGGAGAACCTACATTTGAGCCGTCCCTATGTAATGCGAGAGGAGAGGTGAGAAATCAGAGAATTGGATATACGAAGCAGTTAATAGATTTAGCCGCAATGCTAAATGCAAAAAATATCAGTATTACAAGTGGTAGGTGTCTTTCTGAAAACCCACCAGATCAGGCAATTTATCATCTGATAAACTCATTAATGGAAATTATGGACTATGCCGAACGGCGTGAAATCAACGTGGGGATTGAATACGAACCCGGTCTTCTAATAGAAAACGGCAAAGAATTGAGTGACCTGATTCAAATAGTAGGGTCAAATAGGCTAGGAGCAAATCTCGATCTCGGGCATGCAGACGTAATAGGAGAAGATATTCCTGCTCTTTTATCAAGTTTAAAGTCACGAATATGGAATATCCATTTAGAAGATATCGCAAATCACAAGCACTATCATCTTATACCTGGTAAGGGAAACATTGACTTTAATCAATTGTTCAATCATGTAAAGCAAATCGAATATACAGGATTCATTACAGTAGAATTATATACCTACAGTGACAATCCGTTTATGGCAGCAAAGGAATCTATCGAATTCCTTACACCATACTTTAAGAATAGCCATTTATGAGGGGGAAAACCTATGAAATATTTTGATCCGCATATCCATTGTTACTCCCGCACAACAGATGATTATGAGAATATGAGTCTGGCTGGCGTACGCGCCGTTGTGGAACCCGCATTTTGGCTTGGAAGCGAACGCCGATATCCTGAGACATACTTTGATTACTTCCAACATTTGCTTACCTTTGAACCGCAGCGTGCTAAGCAACATGGAATCGATCACTATTGTTGTTTAGCTATGAATCCAAAAGAAGCAAATAACCTTGATATTGCCTATCAAGTAATCGATGGACTGTCCGAGTACTTGCAACATGAGCGGTGTCTTGCGATTGGGGAGATTGGTTTTGATAGAATCACTGTTGAGGAAGAAGGCGTGATGCGCAGACAACTGAAATTGGCTAAGAATCTCCATATGTTGGTTATGGTACATACTCCTCACCAAAATAAGCGGGAGGGAACAAGAAGAACGATAGAAATCCTAAAGGAAGAAGGGCTTGAACCTGACAGGGTATTAATAGATCATAATAATTCAGATACTATTGATCTTTCCGTTGAATATGGCGGCTGGAGCGGAATGACAATTTATCCGACAAAAGTTTCAACTGGCGAGGCAATTGAAATCATCGAACATTACAGCACAAATAAGATCATGATCAATACGGCAGCAGACTGGGGCCCATCTAATCCTCTTAATGTAGTAAAAACTGCGCTTGAGATGAGAAAGAAAGGGCATGCGGAAAATATCATTCAAGAGCTAGTTTGGAATAATCCGGTCCGCTTTTATGAACAATCCGGAAAATTGAAACTAGATTCATAAGGGGAGAGAAATCATGAAACTTGCATATAGCAGTAATGGATTTAAAAGATATGACCTGTTAAAAACAATCGACTTATTAGCTGAAATCGGATATGAAGGAATAGAAATCTTACTAGATATCCCGCATGCTTTTCCACCTGAGGTGACCAATGAGAAGATAGACATGATTAAAGACAGGTTGAAGCAACGAAACATGACTATATCAAATTTGAATGCGTTCATGTTGTATGGAATAAAAGATAATTGGCACCCGTCTTTTGTTGAGGCGGATGAAGTAGAACGAAGACAGCGTATAGAACATACGCATAACTGCATTGACTTGGCTCGAAAACTCGGTGCAAAGACATTGTCTACCGAACCAGGGGGACCACTCATCAATGTAGGAAGAGAATGGGCAAATAAAGTTTTTATTTCGGCAATGGAGGAATTGGCTGACCATGCCGAAAAATCTGGTGTAACAATTCTTGTTGAACCGGAGCCGGACTTGCTGATTGAAACTTCTGATCAATTTATTGAATTCAAGAAGGCTGTTCCCTCCCAGGCAATTGGATTAAATTTTGACATAGGACATTTCTTTTGTGTCGGAGAGGATCCGGCTACATTAGTTCATAAGTTGCTACCCTATACAAAGCATTATCATCTAGAGGATATTGCCAAGGACCGTGTTCACGAACATCTTATTCCAGGGCATGGTGCTATTCCTATTCTAGAGGTTTTACAATCTATAAAGAAAACGGGCTATGATGGTTTTGTTACCATTGAATTATACCCCTATGAAAGCCAGGCGATACAGGCTGCCAAGGAATCTCATGACTATGTACAAAGCATCCTTAACAGCCTATGAGAAAGATTCGCACCTATTTTGAGCTCATACGATTTCCGAATACCTTTACATCTATGGCGGATATATTGGCAGGTACTTGGATTGCAGGGCTAGTTTGGAATCAGAATTACTTTATTCAGATTATCCTTCTTATATTTGCAAGTGCATGTATATATGCGGCAGGAATTATTTTAAATGACTTTTTTGATTTTGAAATAGACAAGAAAGAGCGGCCTGAGAGGCCCTTGACATCTGGTCGCATCTCACTTCGTTCAGCGCTGCGTTTTAGTTTTGTACTTCTTACGGCTAGTGTTGTATCTGTATGCTTTGTGTCCAAAATAAGTTTTTTGATTGCGTGCATTCTCATTGTTTTAGTATTCGTTTACAATCGCTATTCAAAGCATCATGACGTTTTTGGACCGTTGACAATGGGAATTTGTAGAGGAGTCAATTTGTTATTAGGATTGAGTGTGGCACCAGATAAATTAGCGCAATTTTGGTGGATAGCGGGATTAGGATTTTTATATATTTTCACTGTTACTGTGATGTCCAAAGGCGAGGTTGGAAACGGCATTCATCCGAATCGAGTAAGAATTATGGCAGGGGCGGTTTTAACGTGTGCTATTGTTATTCTGTTCTTGCAATTCGACGGTACATGGGGAGCAACAGTTATTGCAGTAATCTTTTTTTTGTTATGGACTTTTTCAGGAATTTTACCGGCACTAGCAAAGCCGACATCACCTAACATTAGGAAGGCTGTGGGAACATGTATACTAGGTCTTCCGTTATTGGATGGGGCGGTTGCCGCTCCATTTGGAGGATGGCCAGCTTTTTTTTCCGTATCCTCTTTCCTAATTCTGAGTTATATCATGTCTCGTATCTTTCCGGTCACATAGATGAAAGGATGGTATCTTTGGAGAAAAAAAACGTGGTTGTATTAGATATTATCAGTTTGACAACAGAACATCTGAACGATGATGAATTGACTCCGAATATTCGAAAATTATTAGAAAGTGGTCAACATGCAAGAATTAAGCCAGTATTTCCCGCTGTAACTGGATCAATACAGGCTACTTATATCACTGGAACTCCGCCAGCTGAACATGGAATTATTTGTAACGGCCTCCCAAACTTGGATACTAAAGAAATTACAATGTGGAATCAGACGATGGTTCCAATTCAAGGCGAAAAAATCTGGGAGAAGTTGAAGAAAGAAGACCCGACAGCTGAAACAGCAGTGCTATTTTGGCAGTTCAGCAAGCTGAGCACAGCGGATTATGTAGTGACACCTGCCCCTATCCATCTCGATAAAAAAATGATTTTGTGGTGTGATTCGAAGCCGAGGGACTTATACGGAAAACTGAGGGAGAAATATGGGGAATTTGATCTAAAAAATTTCTGGGGCCCACTCTCTTCTGTCAAGTCCAGTGAATGGATCTTAGATGCAGCGATAGATATTTTAGAAGAATACAAACCAAGATTATCACTTGTATATTTACCCAATATAGATTATAACGCGCAAAGGTTCGGACCTGAAAGTGAAGCAGCAAGGAGATCGATTAAGGAAATTGATGATTTGATTGGAAATTTTATCGGGCAACTAGAAGAGCGCGGATTGAGGGATCACACACGTCTTGTTATTTTATCAGAATATAATTTTAAGCCAGTTAATAGACCTATCCTTATCAATCAAACGTTGAACAAAGAGGGATATGTGGCTATCAAACATGTTGAAAATATGGATTTTCTCGATTTAGAGATGTCGAGGGCCTTTGCCTTGGCAGACCATCAATTGGCCCACGTGTATATTCCAGACCCACATGATATAGGGGCAGTTAAAGCAATTCTTGAAAATATCCCAGGTATAGCCGAGGTATGGGGAGAGGAGGAGAAACGAGCCCATAATATTGATCATGAGCTTTCAGGTCAGTTAGTTGTAATTGCAGAACCCGACAGCTGGTTTGTGTACTACTGGTGGCTGAATAGCGAACAGGCACCAGAATTCGCATACAATGTGGATATTCATAGGAAGCCCGGTTATGATCCAGTTGAGCTGTTTGTAAATCCCAAGACATTCCAAATCCCACTAGAACCGGATCGAATCAAAGGATCTCACGGTTTACCGCCAAAAGACGAAGGGGATTATGTATCACTTGTAGTAACAGGGAAAGATTTTGAACTTCCAGAAACATTAGAAGCGACCGAAGTCCATGACTTGTTGTTACAACTTTCAAGAAAAAAGAAGAGGTGAAAAAGTGACATATCGAACGGGTGTGTTATTCGTGGGGATGCTGGGTGCAGTGGCAACAACAACGATTTCCGGACTTTTTGCAGTCAATCAAAATCTTGCTCCGTTAAGGGGAGTTATTTCTTCAGAAAAGGAATTTGAGGCGCTGCAGCTAACTCCGCTTGATCAGATTGCTTTTGGTGGATGGGATATACAAAAAGATTCATTAATAGAAGTAGTAAAAAGGCATGGTATCATTCAGGAGCCTATTTTGCAGAAGATTGAAATGAATCTCAATGATGTTCCTGTTTGGCAAGCGCCATTGGCTAATGTGAATGATTTTGTCAAAGGAGTATATAGACTGAAAGGAGAGCCTGAGACTTTAGAGAGTGCAGTGGATAAAATCCAAGAAGACATCGAGGCATTTAGGAAAAAGTATGATCTTGAGAGAATTGTTGTGATAAACACAGCTTCAACAGAAGAAAAAACAAAAACTCATTCATTATATCAATCATTAAAAGCATTTGAGACCGGGTTAAGGGAGAATTCACCGGACATTCGATCGGGTATGCTTTATGCTTATGCGGCAATGAAGTCAAAATGTGCTTATGTGAACTTTACGCCGAGTGTGACGGCTGAGATACCGGCGCTGCAAAAGCTTGCAGAAACTCAGGGTGTTCCGACAGCAGGGAAAGATGGAAGGACAGGACAGACTTTATATAAACATGTTTTAGGGAAAATGTTCAAACAGCGAGGGTTGAATATTGTCGGATGGTACAGCACGAATATCCTAGGGAATCAAGATGGTGCAATTTTGGATCATCCGAGGCATTCTTCAACAAAGATTGATTCAAAGTCCATTGGATTAGAACGTATACTAGGGTACAGTCATTTTGATCATAAAGTTAGAATTGATTATTTTCCTGTCCGAGGAGATAGAAAAGAAGCATGGGATACGGTTGACTTTGAAGGGTGGCTAGGAGAGAGGATGACAATGAAAATCAATTGGCTGGGCATTGATTCTATTTTAGCTGCTCCTCTTATAATTGATCTTTCCCGGTTTATGGATCATGCGCTTCAGAAGGGGAAGGCAGGAATAATGGAACACCTATCACTATTCTTTAAATCCCCAATTGGAACAGATGAATATGCCCTTGATCAGCAATACCAAACGTTATTGGAGTATGTGAAACATTTTGAATATTACACTTAATCTTCTTGGTGACCTTGGAGCTGAAAAAACTATGAAGTATTAGAAAGAGGTGCGGAGAAGGCAAGAGGAATCGCGAAGGTAAATTTAGCGGGAATTAAAGGGCGGGTTGGATATGAGAGGGGATGTTAAGCGTTCCCTTATTTTTATTATTAAATTTATTAAAATACTTTCCTATTGCAGCACAAAGAATCGAGTTAAAAGGAGCATATAAGATTATTGCAATATCTGATAAATTACTTTCAGGTGCTGAAATGTATATGGACTGGGATAATAGTATGTTTAAACCAGAGTATATAAAATTCGACCAACTGTTCGATAATTGTAATTGCCTTTGCTAATTTTTCATTCCCTACAGAAAATAAGACTTCTTCTACAGATATGTGTACAAAATCAATTTTAATCTTTTCTTTAAATGGATTGTGATTTTGAATAAAATTTTGTTTTCGCTTTTTGATCAAACTTTGTTTTAAAGCCACACAATTTAGGATTAAGATTTTTATGGAGAGGAAGTATAAAGAAAGAAGGAATATACATTGTTGATTCTAAAGAAGTAGTTAGCAGTAATTTGAGGTAAAGATGATTGTGATATTGCATTCCATAAAAAAGAATGTTACTCTAAAAATAGAATTATGAGAGGACTGATGGATGAATAATGATTAACTAATCGATATTTTAATTTGAAATTAATAACTTCAAACTACAAAATATAGGGTTAGTCTATTCATTTTTCACAAATCAGTTCATACTTTATTTGTCATGATTCCAATGATTAATAAGAACTTATTAAGTATAAGTGAGATACTAATCCTTCCGATTACAAATTGGGAGGATTTTTTTATTCCCTTATAGGTAAGTTGATATTTATTAATCCGTAACTGTAACCTAACAAATAAAGGAGAGAGAAAAATGAGGAATTCAGACACTATTGTTACACATGTAATGCTCTATATAAGTCGTTAATATCCATCAAACTTATATGGAGAAATTAAAAAATTGATGGATATTCCGACTTTATATGAAAAGTGTTGATATATAAAGGAGGAATTATTATGTCAATGATAAAAGTTCAAGACTTAACTTTTTCATACCCAGGTAGCTTTGATAATATTTTTGAAGGTGTAAACTTTCAAATAGATACAGATTGGAAACTAGGGTTTATTGGTAGAAACGGACGAGGTAAAACGACATTCTTTAATTTATTATTAGGTAATTATGAGTATAGTGGGAAGATCACTTCTTCGGTAGAATTTAATTATTTCCCTTACCCAGTTTCGGATAAGAACAAGTTCACTCATGAAATCCTTGAAGAAATTTGTCCCCAAGCAGAAGATTGGGAATTTCTGCGTGAAATATCCTATTTAAATGTTGATGCCGAGGCCATGTATCGACCATTTAAAACATTATCAAATGGAGAACAAACAAAGGTGTTGCTTGCTGCACTGTTTTTGAATGAGGGTCAATTTCTATTAATTGATGAGCCAACAAATCATCTAGACACTGATGCACGAAAGATGGTCTCTGATTATATAAGGAAGAAAAAAGGGTTTATTTTGATTTCACATGACAGAATCTTTTTAGATGGATGCGTTGACCATATCTTATCTATAAATAGAGCAAATATTGAAGTTCAAAGTGGTAACTATTCTTCTTGGAAGTTAAATTTTGATAGACAGCAGGAACACGAAGAGGCTACAAATGAGCGTCTACAAAAAGACATAGGGAGATTAAAACAGTCTTCAAAGCGTTCAGCAGGTTGGTCTCATCAAGTGGAAGCTTCCAAAAATGGAACAAGGAATTCAGGATCTAAGTTAGATAAGGGTTTTGTAGGACATAAAGCGGCCAAGATGATGAAGAGAGCG
The DNA here is from genome assembly GCF_000374885.1 of Bacillus sp. 105MF. Taxonomy (NCBI): domain Bacteria; kingdom Bacillati; phylum Bacillota; class Bacilli; order Caryophanales; family Bacillaceae; genus Bacillus; species Bacillus sp. 105MF. The sequence goes on from NZ_KB895590.1 coordinate 60,275, forward strand.
AAGAACCTTGAATCAAGGCAACAAAAAGCTATTGAAGAAAAGTCAAAATTACTAAAAAATGTGGAGAAAACTGAGTCGTTAAAATTAGAACAATTGAAATTTCAGTCAAATGAATTGGTTGTTTTGGCTGATGTGTCTGTTAAGTATGATGACCAAATAGTAAATGAACCAATTAGCTTCATAGTTGAACAAGGAGATCGAATTGTACTTGATGGAAAGAATGGAAGCGGGAAAAGTAGTATCCTAAAACTAATTCTAGGACATCCAATACAGCATACAGGCTCAGTTAATTTAGGTTCAGGACTCATCATTTCCTATGTCCAACAAGATACTTCTCATTTGAAGGGATTGTTATCGGACTTTATTGAAGAGCACGAGATTGATGAGACGTTATTTAAATCCATCCTACGTAAGATGGATTTTGACCGAATTCAATTTGAGAAAGATATATTTCATTATTCTGGTGGACAAAAGAAAAAGCTGCTTATCGCTAAAAGTTTATGTGAGAAAGCTCATTTATATATATGGGATGAACCATTAAATTTTATTGATATTTATTCGCGTATGCAGATTGAAGAGCTTATTCAACAATTTAATCCCACAATGGTTATTGTTGAGCATGATAAGGCATTTCAACAAACAGTTGCAACAAAAACTATATCTATATAGTTCAAAGTGAGTGATTGAAGATATAATCAGTAAATCAAGTCATTAAACTATAGGGCGCTTTAATGGAGTGATGAAAAAAGCCTAATTTCTCTACAATCAATTGAGAAATTAGGCTTTTTAATAGGAAAAGTAGGATACATATTAACAGAATGCACTCATAAATGGGAATATGATATAAGACCATAAGGTTTTCCTACTATT
>NZ_KB895591.1:0-49164 GCF_000374885.1 Bacillus sp. 105MF
AGGTTACCCACGTGTTACTCACCCGTCCGCCGCTAACTTCATAAGAGCAAGCTCTTAATCCATTCGCTCGACTTGCATGTATTAGGCACGCCGCCAGCGTTCATCCTGAGCCAGGATCAAACTCTCCAATAAAGTTAGTTTGTCTAGCATCTAAAATAAAAATTGACGTTTCACGTTGTTTGTTTCGTTCAGTTTTCAAAGAACTCATTTCCGCCGAAGCGACTTTATCAATATAACATTTTGTTATATTTTCGTCAACAACTTTTTTATCTTAAAAGTTGTTTTCGTTCGTTTTCTTTGTTGTCTTTCGTGACAACAGATACAAATATACCAGTTCATTTATTAAAATGCAATAGTTTTTTCAATAAAATTTTTAACCTAATCAAAAAGTATAAAAACAGTATCAATCCCCCTACATAAAGACACCTTTCTTCTATATAGTAAATGAATCATTTTAACTTCATTATATGACAAAAAGAAAAGCTTTGGAGAAATCTCCAAAGCTTAGATTAGTCTTACTTATGACGCATCGCTGGGAATAACAGCACGTCGCGAATAGATGGCGCATTTGTTAATAGCATAACAAGACGATCAATACCAATTCCAAGTCCACCTGTAGGAGGCATACCGTACTCAAGTGCTTCAATATAATCATCGTCCATCATATGCGCTTCATCATTACCTTGCTCACGCTCTTTTAATTGCGCTTCAAAACGTTCTTTTTGATCGATTGGATCATTTAATTCCGTAAATGCATTCGCATGCTCACGAGCAACAATGAATAACTCGAAACGATCTGTAAAGCGTGGATCTTCATCATTCTTTTTCGCAAGCGGAGAAATTTCCACTGGGTGTCCATAGATAAATGTAGGTTGAATTAACTTTTCTTCTACTTTTTGTTCGAAGAATTCATTGATAATATGACCAACTTCCATTGTATCTTTAATTTCCACACCATGTTCTTTCGCCAATGCACGTGCTTCTTCCACGCTCATCGGGCTCCAGAAATCTGCTCCAGAATATTGTTTAATTGCATCTACCATGTGGAGACGTGTCCATTCTGGCTCTAAATTAATTTCTTGCTCACCATACTGGATTGTTGTTGTACCTAGTACTTGTTTTGCGATATGAGCAATCATGTTTTCTGTTAGTTTCATAATATCTTTATAGTCAGCATATGCTTCATATAATTCGATCATTGTAAATTCAGGATTATGACGCGTTGACACACCTTCATTACGGAATACACGGCCGATTTCGTATACCTTCTCTAAGCCACCTACAATAAGGCGTTTTAAGTGTAACTCAATTGCAATACGCATATATAATTCCATATCTAACGCATTATGATGCGTAATGAATGGACGAGCAGAAGCACCACCCGCAATCGCGTGCATCATTGGTGTTTCCACTTCAAGGTAGCCATTATCATCTAAGTATCTTCTCATTTCACGAATGATTTTACTACGAGTAACAAATGTTTCACGACTCTCCATGCTCGTAATTAAATCTAGGTAACGTTGACGGTAACGTTGTTCAACATCTTTCAATCCATGGTATTTATCTGGAAGTGGACGAAGAGCTTTCGTTAATAACGTAAATCCTGTTGCTTTCACTGAAAGCTCACCTACGTTCGTTTTGAAAACTTTCCCTTCAATTCCTACTAAATCACCTAAGTCAGCTGTATTAAATAATTCATATTGCTCATCTCCAACAGCATCTTTACGAACATAGATTTGAACTTGTCCGTGTAAATCTTGGATATGTGCAAAGCCTGCTTTCCCTTTACCGCGCTTCGTCATAATACGGCCAGCAATAGAAACAGAGATTCCTTTCTCTTCTAATTCTTCTTTAGAGAACTCTCCATACAAGTTTAATAATTCTTCTGTTGAATTCGTACGTTCAAAACGTTTACCAAACGGATCGATCCCTTGTTCACGTAAGTTATGTAACTTCTCACGACGAACAAGCAATTGGTCATTTAATTCTTCGTGGTTCATGTTATCCATGGTATTGATATCACTCCAGCTCTATTAAATTTTACAATATATACAGTATATCATTTTCTACTCAACTAGAAAAACTGCCAGTAGCATACTGGCAGTTCTTCTTTCTTTCACGTAATTATAGGTAGTGAGAGAAGGAATGTCAAACGTTCTCTCTTTCCTCCTTTTAACCAACGTGAATTGTTTGTTGTTTTGCTTCTACTTCTTCTACAAATGCACCTAATAAAGAGGCAAGATCTTCACGAGTATCACAAGTATTAATTGCATTACGTACTCTCGCATTACCACGAACACCTTTTAAATACCAAGCTGCATGCTTTCTCATCTCTCTTACTGCAATATCTTCATTCTTTAAGTCAATAAGACGATCTAAGTGCAACATACATACATCCATTTTCTCACGCACTGTTGGTTCCGGCATTAATTCCCCTGTTTCTAAATATTTTACCGTACGATAAATCATCCATGGATCCCCAAGAGCTGCACGTCCAATCATAACGCCATCTACCCCTACTTCATCAAGCATACGTTTCGCATCTTGAGGAGTTTCTATGTCACCATTTCCAATAACAGGAATATTCACAGATTGTTTTACCTGTTTAATAATATCCCAATCCGCTTTCCCTTCATACATTTGAACACGTGTACGTCCATGAACCGCTACCGCTTGACCGCCTGCACGTTCCACAGCTCTAGCATTTTCAATTGCGAAAATGTGGTCTTCATCCCAGCCAATACGCATTTTAACTGTAACTGGTTTTTCAACAGCATCTACAACGGCCACTACCATTTCATATACTTTATCTGGATCTAATAACCACTTTGCACCAGCATCACACTTCGTAATTTTCGGAACTGGGCAACCCATATTGATATCGATAATATCCGCCGTTGTGTTTTTATCTACATATTTCGCAGCACCAACAAGCGTTTCTTTCTCACCGCCAAAAATTTGTAAACTTAGCGGCTTCTCTCTCTCATCGATATATAACATATCTAATGTTTTTTGGTTATTAAATAAAATCGCCTTATCACTTACCATTTCAGCACATACTAAACCTGCACCAAATTCTTTTACTGTTAAACGGAATGCAGAGTTACACACTCCCGCCATCGGTGCTAGTACAACTGGATTCTTCATCTCAATGTTTGCAATCTTTAACACTCTACTGTCTCCTTTCTTTACCCTCACTTTGGCATTAATTCATCTATTGAAATATTTAATGTCTTAGCAACTTCTACTACGAAATCTTGAGAAGGGGTTCTATTCCCTCTCTCTACTTCTCCTAAAACAGATACAGATACCCCTAATTCCTTTGCAAAACCTTCTTGCGTATAACCTTTCAACTTCCGAAAAGCACGAATGCGTCTTCCCCATTTTTCTGCTTCCATACCGTTACTCCCTCTCGCCTTTTCATTTCATCTACTTGCGAACGTGAAATGTTTTGTTTTATATCTTGATTGATCTCTAACAACGGAACGATAACAAAAGCTCTTTCGAACATCCGCGGATGCGGCACAATAAGATTCTCTGCTTCAATATTTTCTTGATTATAGAGCAAAATGTCAATGTCAATGGTTCGCGGACCCCATCTAATTTCCCTTTTTCTTCCTAAATCTATCTCAACCTTTTGCGTTACTTTCAACAATTCTTGCGGCAGTAAATTGGTAGAAATTTTTATAACTAAATTTAAAAAACGATTTTGATCTGTATATCCCACTGGATCTGTTTCATATACAGAAGAGACATCCTCCACTTGAATATGAGGATTTTTATTTAACAGCTCAATCGCTTGCAATAAATAAACATAACGATCACCAATATTTGATCCTAACGCAACGTATACTACATTTTTCATGGTCGGCCTCTCGTAATTTCTACCGCCACAGCACGATAGTGCCCTGGTATTGGTGGATCCGGTTTAACAACCTTTACTGTACATCGCAAAATACTTACGTACTGATTCAATATATTCGCCGCTATATTTTCCGCAATACTTTCTACAAGCTTATATGTTCGATCCTCTACCACTTGTCTACAAAGTTCAAAGAGCTCCCCGTAGTTTACCGAATGCTCTAAGTTATCACTTTCGCCCGCTTGTTTTAAATCCAGTTCCACTGTTAAATCCACTTTAAACCTTTGCCCCAATTTATTCTCTTCTGGAAATACGCCATGATAGCCATAAAACTCCATATCATGAATATAAATTTTATCCAATCATTTTACCCCCTTGCCAATCATTGCATCCATCATCTTTGCCATACGTGCCATTTCCTTCACATCATGAACACGAATCATTTCACAGCCTTTATCAATACCAAGACAAATCGATGCTCCCGTGCCCTCTACACGTTCCTCTACCGGCAAATCTAAAACATGACCGATAAACGATTTTCTCGAAGTTGCAAGAAGGACTGGATACCCTAACACATGTAATTTTTCTAGATTGCGCATGGCTTCTAAATTTTGTTCTGGCGTCTTCGCGAAACCGATACCCGGATCTAAAACGATATTCTCATCAGGTACACCTGCACCTTTTGCAATTTTAACACTCTCATATAGATCCGCAATCATATCCGCAATAAGATTACGGTAATTTGTGTTATCACGATTATGCATTAAAATTATCGGCACATTATAATGTGCCGCAACTTCTGCAATTTTCGGTTCTGCCTTCGCTCCCCAGATATCATTAATAATATGAGCACCCGCTTCAATTGCTTGCTTGGCTACTTCAGCTTTATACGTATCAATAGAAATAGGCACTTTCACTTCTTTCGAAACCGCTTGAATCATCGGGATTACGCGCCCTAATTCTTCTTCCACCGAAACTTTCGCGAAACCAGGACGAGTTGATTCTCCACCGATATCAATAATATCAGCTCCATTACTCACCATTTCTCTCGCATGACTTACAGCTGCGTTCATCTCATCGTAGTTTCCACCATCTGAGAATGAATCTGGTGTAACATTTAAAATCCCCATGATTAATGTCTTTGTATTTAAATCCAATGTATATTCGCCGCAGCGCAAATCATAATTCCACTTCACACTACACATCTCCTCTTCGCAGTTCATTTCGGCTCCAAAGATTTTCTCTATGCATTTCATATACATACATTAGAGACTTTGTAACCTTTCCTTCTTTACCAGAGAAATTAAATTCTCCAATCTGATTAAGCGGGACAATTTCTTGAATAGAATTCGTTACAAACACCTCATCAGCGGAAAGTAACTCCTTTTGTGTAAAGAAACCTTCTTCCACATGTACATCTAATATTTCAGCAATCCTTATAATAAACGCACGAGTGATTCCATTTAAAATCCCAGTTTCAAGTGAAGGTGTATATAAGATACCCTCCTTTACAAAAAAGAGATTCGAAACAATCCCCTCCGCTACGTGGCCTGCTTCAGTAAAAAAAATCCCTTCTTTGTTCACAACATTTCCAATTTCACGTTTTCCTAAAATGTTATTTAAATAATGATGGGACTTTAAACGAAATGCTCCTTCCGGCGTATTTCGTATTTGCTTCAAAATAACGCCTTCCTTTTCCATCACTACACCAGGGACCGCCAAAGGCTTTATAAACACAATAACAGAGGGCTCTTCATAAACCTCTGTTTGTAAACCTATTTCATCTATACCAGCCGATACATTAAAGCGCACATACGCATGGTCTATCCTATTCCTTACAAGTAACTCCTGTAAAATGCACAGCACATCATCTTTCGTCATCGTCCATTTGATTTGCAACGTAGAAAGAGCATCCATTAAACGTTCATAGTGGTCATCTAATAAAAACGGATGACCATTATAAATACGAAACGTCTCAAAAACACCTAACCCATATAAATACCCATGATCATATGGAGAGATTTTCGCTTCATCCGCTTCCACATACGTGCCATTCACATAAATTAACATGATGATATACTTGGACTATAATTCCGAATAAAGTTCTGCAGCAATTCTTTCCCATGTGAAGTCATAATGGATTCTGGATGAAACTGCACTCCTTCAATTGGCAATGTTTTATGACGAAGCGCCATAATCTCTCCCTCTTCTGTCCAAGATGTCACTTCTAAACATTCTGGCAATGTTTCTTTTTTTACAATAAGAGAATGATAACGCGTTGCTGTAAATGGATTTGGAATGTCTGCAAAAATCATTTTTCCATCATGATACATAAGAGAAGTTTTTCCATGCATTAAACGATCCGCACGAACAACATTGCCTCCGAAAACCTGTGCAATCGATTGATGACCTAGACACACACCAAAAATAGGAATCTTTCCTGCAAAATATTTAATGACATCCATACTTATACCAGCTTCATTCGGACTACAAGGACCTGGTGAAATCATAAGAAAGTCAGGTTTCATTTGTTCAATATCTGAAATTGTAATTTCATCATTGCGCTTGACGATAAGCTCTTGTCCAAGTTCTCCAAGAAATTGCACTAAATTAAATGTAAAAGAATCATAATTATCAATCATCAATATCATTTCTCTCACCTAACCGTTTCTTCGCTACTTTCTTTCGCACGCCACAGGGCGATTGCCTTTTTTAACGACTCTTTATATTCATTTTTCGGATTTGAGTCAATTACAATTCCCGCTCCAGCCTGCACATACGCTTGACCATCTTTTGCAAGAAGCGTCCGAATCACAATATTTAATTCCATATCTCCTGAGTAACCAATCCATCCAATTGAACCTGTATAAATCCCACGGCGAACAGGTTCTAATTCTTCTATAATTTCCATCGTACGTATTTTGGGTGCACCCGTAATCGTTCCACCTGGAAATACAGCTCGCACTAAATCGAAAGCATCCTTATCTCGTCCGACCTCACCACGAATGTTTGAAACGATATGCATAACATGCGAATATTTTTCGATAACCATAAATTCATCTACTTCTACAGTTCCATACTTACAAACTCGCCCTAAGTCATTACGCTCTAAATCCACAAGCATGACGTGCTCTGCACGTTCTTTTTCATTTCCAATTAATTCTTCCGCCAAACTCTCATCTTCTTGTTCATTTTTTCCACGAGAACGTGTACCAGCAATCGGACGGGTACTCACTTCATTCCCTTGCTTTTTAATTAACAATTCAGGTGAACCGCTAACAATTTGAAAATCTCCAAACTCTAAATATCCCATATATGGTGATGGATTAATTTCACGAAGACTCGTATAAATCTCCAGTGGGTGTGTTTGTAATGTTTTCTCTTGTCTTGTAGACAAATTCACTTGAAACACATCTCCAGCCCCAATATATTCTTGAATACGCTGAACAGCTTTCATAAATCCTTCTTCTGTAAAAGCTACCGCTTCATTTCTATTTTCAGGAAATTCTAATGGCACTTTAACTTCAGGAACTTCCTTCATCCAAAGGCTCTTCCATTCATTTAAACGACTTTCCGCTTCCTCACGTTCATCTATATAATGCGTAATAATCCACAACACTTTTTCTTGTTGATCATACACAAACACGTCATCAAATAATAAAAAGAATATGTCAGGTATATCCACATCATCCTCCGCAAGGGAAGGAAGTTTTTCAATATAACGGATACAGTCATAACTAAAATATCCGATTGCACCACCTTGAAATGGCGGATAGTCTGGATTATGATTCGTTCTCCATCGTTCCATATACCTTTGCATTAAATCTAACGGATTGCCTTTCTCTATTGTTTCCTTACCGCTTTCACTTATATGTAACGTTTCATCTTTCCCCTGAATCACCGCTACCGGATCGAGCCCCGCAATACTATAACGACCCCCACGTCCACTTTCTAACAAAATATGTTGACTCTTATTCTGAGAAAGAAACTTATATTGCTTAAAAAAATCTAAATGATATGGAACAGAAAGCGCTAAAGATTTTCTTCGCTGCATACCAACACCCCGTCTTCTTTTATCCCACTCCCTTAGACTAATCACCCCAAATTACAGATGGTTAATATGAAATAATCGTCCCTGAGAGCTAGTGAAAATATTTTAACTTTACTACTACTTATTTTACATGAAGTTTTCTAGTCATTCACTATTTTCAAACGAAAAAAGAAAAAGCATTCCTTTTCAGGAATGCTTTTTCTGGCCATACTAATTATGATTCAAATTGATAAAGCGGTGTACTTAAATAACGTTCACCATTACTTGGAATAATTACAAGAACCTTTTTCCCTTTACCAAGTTTTTTCGCAACTTCTGTCGCGGCATAAATGACAGCACCTGAAGAAATACCAACTAAAATACCTTCTTCACGAGCCACTCTTCTCGCATATTCAAATGCCTGTTCTGTCTTCACTTGAATAATTTCATCATATACTTCTACATCCAATGTTTCAGGAACGAATCCAGCCCCAATACCTTGAATCTTATGCGGACCTGGTTTCCCACCAGATAACACTGGAGAATCTGCAGGTTCTACTGCGTAAATTCTAATATCTTTATATATTTCTTTTAACACTTCACCAGCACCTGTAATTGTTCCACCAGTACCGATACCAGCGATAAATGCATCTAATTCATTACCCATTTGTTCAACAATTTCTGGCCCTGTCGTCAAACGGTGAATTTCTGGATTCGCCGGGTTTTGGAATTGTTGTGGTATAAAGTAACCATGCTCTTTCGCTAATTCAGTTGCCTTACGAATTGCGCCGCCCATTCCTTCTGGACCCGGAGTTAATACTAATTCAGCTCCATAAGCACGTAATAAGTTACGACGTTCAATACTCATTGTCTCCGGCATTACTAAAATTGCCTTATAGCCCTTTGCAGCCGCTACCATCGCTAAACCAATTCCTGTGTTACCACTCGTTGGTTCAATAATTGTATCGCCTTCTTGTAATAATCCCTTTTTTTCAGCAGCTTCGATCATAGATAATGCAATACGATCTTTTACGCTACTTCCAGGGTTCATGAATTCTAATTTTAAGTAAATGTCTGCACTGTCTTGCTCTACGATGCGGTTCAACTTAACGATCGGCGTTTTCCCGATTAATTCTGAAACTGATTGTGCCACTCGCATTCCTGTCACTCCTAACACCGAGTATTTTTATTGGTTTTATATACATTTCAATTTTGACAGAATTTTTCTTACTTGTCAATTTATTTAGATGATTTACAATTGCTAGAAAACCTTTCTGTTTACAAGCTTTCAATCAAGTTTGTAATATCTTCTTTAGAGAAATTATATCGCTCATTACAGAAATGACAATGCACTTCCGTTTCATCTTCTTCCTCACGAACTTGTTCTAATTCTTTTTTACCGAGACTAATTAATACACTCTCAATACGCTCACGAGAACATGTACAATTAAATTGAACGTCCATTGTTTCTAATACCTTCACTTTTTCTTTTCCTAGTACTTCGTATAATAATTCCTCTGGCGAAAGTCCTTGTTCAATTAATTTTGAAACAGGTGGGATTTTTTGCAGACGCTCTTCAATAAAGGAGATTGTCTCTTCCTGTGCTCCTGGCATAATTTGCAGGATAAATCCACCTGCAGCAAGTATGCTATCATCCCCATTTACAAGAACACCAATACCAACAGAAGAAGGTGTTTGCTCAGAAACAGCAAAATAATACGTGAAATCTTCCCCTAATTCTCCCGAAACAATTGGAGATTGCCCGATAAACGGTTCACGCATACCGATATCTTTAATTACTGTTAGAAACCCTTCTGTACCTACTGCTTGATATACACGCAATTTCCCTTGCTCTGTTGCTTCAAAATCAACGTGGGGATTCGTTACATATCCACGTACATCTCCATTCGCATGAGCATCCACTAAGATTGGGCCAAGTGGGCCATTTCCTTCCACCTTAATCGTCAGCTTCTGATCACCTTTTAACATAGCCCCCATCATTGCACCAGCTGTTAACGAACGCCCAAGTGCCGCTGAAGCGGTTCTCCATGTATCATGACGTCTTTGCGCCTCACTTACCATATTTGTTGTACGTACACTATACGCACGAACTTCTCCATCAAACGCTAACGCTTTTACTAAATAATCTTTCATACTTATTTATTCACCCTTCTCATGTTGTAAATTTGCATTACGTTCATATAGCATATGCAAGCCTTTTAATGTTAAAAACGGATCTACAACATCAATTACATTAGATTCTTCTGCAATTAATTTTGCTAATCCTCCAGTTGCAATAACTTTCGGTTCTTGTTTAGCTTCTTCTTTCATACGCTTCACAATACCTTCCACTTGTCCAACATACCCATAAAGAATGCCAGCTTGCATTGCACTTACTGTATTTTTCCCAACAATACTACTTGGTTTTGTAATTTCAATACGAGGAAGTTTAGCCGCTCTACTGTATAAAGCTTCTGCCGAAATCATAATACCTGGTGTAATTACCCCGCCCATATAATGCTTATTTTCGTTAATATAACAATATGTAGTAGCTGTTCCAAAATCGACAATAATAAGCGGGCTTCCGTATAATTGGATACCAGCTACAGCATTTACAATACGATCCGCTCCAACCTCACGCGGATTCTCATATTTAATATTTAAACCTGTTTTTATTCCTGGTCCCACTACAAGTGGTTTAATTTTGAAATATTTCTCACACATACGCTCTAAGGCAAACATAATTGGTGGTACAACCGAAGAAACAATAATTCCTTTCACATCTTGAAAAGAAAGGCCTTCATGTTCAAGTAACTGTTTCACTAACATACCATATTCATCTTCTGTTTTATGACGATCAGTCTCCATGCGCCAATGCTGACGAAGTTTCCCATCTTCAAATACACCAAGCACCGCATTTGTATTCCCTACATCCAATACAAAAATCATATTCTCACCACTTATCTTATTTAATCTATATTTGTGCAGTATGTACAAAACTGATAATGCCATCATATCATACATACCTATATAATCAGTTTTTCCATCTTCACCATTTTACAAAAAGATCGTTCACTATTTCAATTTTTAAAGCAAAGAAGCTTCAAATTTATATACAAGTACACAATTTTCTCAGCATAAAAAAAGGAGTGACTATTGTCACTCCTTCATTTCTTATTTATCTTCTGCGTTCTCGTCATCTTTTTTCATTGTGATATTCACTTTCACATCTTCAGAGGACTTTTTACGCTCAGGTAAAACTCCATAATCATATAAATGATTAATTTGCTCTGCATCTAACGTCTCCACTTCAAGTAACGTTTTTGCGATAATATCAAGCTTATCACGTTTTTCAGTAAGAATTTGTTTTGCACGAGCATAACATTCTTTCATAATCGTTTGCATTTCTACATCGATGTCATGTGCAATTGCATCACTGTAGTTTTGTTCTGAATGGAAATCTCTTCCTAAGAACACCTGACCACCTTGTGAGCTTCCAAACTGCATCGGTCCAAGCTTATCACTCATACCAAATTCCGTTACCATACGTCTTGCAATGCCAGTCGCACGTTGGAAGTCGTTATGAGCTCCTGTACTCACTTCACCAAATACAATTTCCTCAGCCACTCGGCCACCAAGTAAACCAGTGATTTTATCAAGTAATTCTGGTTTTGTCATGAAGTAACGATCTTCTTTTGGAAGCATTACCGCATACCCACCAGCTTGACCGCGAGGAACAATTGTTACTTTATGAACGATATCCGCCTCATCAAGCACGACACCAATTACAGTATGGCCCGCTTCATGGAATGCGACAATATTACGTTCTTTTTCAGAAATAACACGACTTTTCTTCGCAGGACCTGCAATAACACGATCCGTCGCTTCATCGATATCAGACATGTCAATTTTCTTTTTATCTTGACGCGCAGCTACTAATGCAGCTTCGTTTAATAAGTTCTCAAGATCTGCACCAGAGAATCCTGGTGTGCGAGTCGCAATTGCTCTTAAGTTAATATCATCATCAAGTGGTTTGTTACGAGCATGTACTTTTAGTACCGCTTCACGTCCATTTACATCTGGACGATCCACTGTGATTTGACGGTCAAAACGCCCTGGACGTAATAACGCTGGGTCAAGAATATCAGGACGGTTTGTTGCAGCGATGATAATAATACCTTCGTTTGCACCGAATCCATCCATTTCAACAAGAAGTTGGTTTAGCGTTTGTTCACGTTCATCGTGACCACCACCAAGACCTGCCCCACGTTGACGACCTACTGCATCAATCTCATCGATAAAGATGATACAAGGAGCATTTTTCTTCGCATTTTCAAACAAATCACGTACACGGGAAGCACCGACACCAACGAACATCTCTACGAAATCAGAACCACTAATAGAGAAGAAAGGAACGCCAGCTTCACCTGCAACAGCACGTGCAAGCAATGTTTTACCTGTACCTGGAGGTCCAACTAGCAGAACACCCTTAGGAATACGGGCACCAACTTCAGCAAACTTGCGAGGATCTTTTAAGAATTCTACTACCTCAACAAGTTCTTGTTTCTCTTCGTCTGCTCCAGCTACATCTCTGAAGCGCACTTTTTTCTTTTCATCATTGTATAACTTCGCCTTACTTTTCCCGAAATTCATAACACGGCTACCGCCGCCCTGAGCTTGGTTTAGTAAGAAGAAGAATAAGATGAAGATAATCACAAACGGAATGATAGAAGTAAAGAATGTCACCCAAGCACTCGTTTCCTCTGCTGGTTGATACTTCACTTCAGCACCTTGCGCTTTGTCATTAATTTTCTTTTGTAATTCTTCAGTATTTGGTGCATAAGTAACAAATTGTTCTTCCTGACTAGCATTGCTAAATTGTCCTTTTACCTCAAACACACCATTTTTTGGTTGAAGCTGCACATTACGCACTTCACCTTTTTCAAGTTTAGTAATGAATTTATCGTAGCTAACTGATGTTGTTTTTTGTGTTGAACCATTAAAATAGCTCACGATTCCAATCACTACTAAGAATATCAGTAAATAAAAGATGGTATTACGGAAGATACGATTCATTCCTAACCTCCTCTCACGGCATAAACACTATAGTAAATCGTAACATAGAAAAACTTTCCTATCCAATTTTAACGCCTGTATTTAATTAATTTGAGTAAACGCTTGGTTTCAATACTCCAACATAAGGAAGATTACGATATTGCTCCTTATAATCTAAGCCATATCCTACAACAAATTCATGAGGAACAGTAAATCCAACATAATCCGCTTTCAGATCGACTTTGCGACCAGTTGGCTTATCTAGTAGCGTAACAATCTTTACAGATTTCGCCTTACGATATTTGAATAGGTCCACTAAGTAACTTAATGTAAGGCCGCTATCAATAATATCTTCAACGATTAAAATATCGCGACCTTCTACAGAAGTATCAAGGTCTTTTAAAATTTTCACTTCACCTGTTGAAACTGTAGAATGACCGTAGCTAGAAACAGCCATAAAATCCATTTCAAGATATGTATCTGTTCTTTTCAATAAATCTGCCATAAATGGCATTGCACCCTTTAATACACCGATTGCAAGAGGTACTGTATTTTTGTAATCCTCTGCAATAATTGCACCTAGCTCATGCACCTTTTCTTGTATTTGTTCTTCGGAAATTAATACTTTTTCGATATCTTGATTCATCATTTCATTATCCTCCTGGAAGACTCCTTGCTTTTGTAGTGAATAATCATATATTTATCCTTATCTGCTGTTCCATGTGAAATAGCAACTGCAGATTGTTTCAACAACGGAACCCAAATAATGTTCCCGCTTGCATCACAAACAATCGGCCACTCTTCTCTCTTTTCTTTTGGTACTTTTTCCTCAATAAAAATAGCTTTTATCTTTTTCGTACCACTCATACCTTTTATTGACATGCGATCTCCATTTTCTCTAGAGCGGATAAGAAGAGGATATGATATATCATTATACTTAGCAACAAATACTGTTTCATTCATGTTACTTGGTAATTCCTCATTTACTTCTGCTACAAGTTCATCACCGTTTGCTAAAGTAACAGCACCCGGTACTGATAAAACTTGTGAAAAAGGGAAAACAATTTCTTGCTTAAATCGGAAACTACATTCTTCATATGTACGAACAATTTTTAGGCCACCAGGAAAATCAAGTGAGCCTGAAGGGTGTGTCCGCTTAAAAAATGCAATAACTTTGTCAATATGTATAGAAGAAAGCGAAGACGGAATCTTGTATTCATAAAGATAGTTTAATATTAGTTGAATCCCTCTCCTTTGTAAAGGCATAGACATGGATTCAAAGGCAGGAATTGATAAGACGATGTGTTTATCACTTTTTTTTGTAATTACTTTATTCATCTTTTCAAAAGCTAATTCCTGCAAATACGCCTCATCCTCTTGCATAAGCATACTAAAATTTTGAAATCGCTCATGCACATGCGGATTTTCCTCTTTTAAATAAGGTAGAACATACTTACGTAATCGATTCCTCGTATATACTTCCTTTTCGTTACTCGGATCCATACGTGGTGTAACCCCTAACCTTTTACAATAAGCATTAATCTCTTCCTTTGTTACCGCTAACAAAGGCCTAATTACATATCCACTATGGAAAGGGCGTTTCACAGCAATTCCAGCATAACCCTTCGGAGTGCTCCCGCGGACGAGACGCATTAAAATCGTCTCCATCTGATCATCTCCATGATGCCCAAGAGCTACATATCGCGCATCATATTTCTTCATTATTCTTTCCAAAAATGCATATCGGCATTCCCTAGCAGCCACCTGTGCATTCATTCCATATTGCTGTTGATATTGCGATACATTAATTCTTATCGTTTCGCAAATAACCCCAATCTTCCGGCAAAGATTTTCTACAAATTGTAAGTCTTCATAGGATTCATCTCCTCTAAACATGTGATCCACATGCGCGACTACAATCTTCAATTTCTTCTCTTCCCTTTTCTCTAATAAATAATATAAAAGAGCTAAAGAATCAGGGCCTCCAGAAACTCCTACAACAATTGTCGAATGTTCCTCTAATACATCATGCTGCTTTGCAAACTCATCTACTTTTTCAACAAATGTATCTTTCAACTCCGCAATCACCTTTCGTTAAAACCAAACAATAACATACTTTTTACCTTACCTATAATGGTACAACTTTTACAAACTTTGTGCAAAAAAAAGATGTACAAAATTCACATTTTTATCTTACATCCCTTCCCTATCTTCATAGAAATAATACAGCTACTTTCTCCTATAAAAAAAGGCCTAGGTATCAACCTAGACCTCATAACCAAACTGAAGAGATTTCCGCTCCCCTATTGCGCTTGTTTACCCATAATTGGAATCGTAGCCCACTTTGGCATATTCTTCTTTACCTTCGCAACGACAATCGTCATATCATCATTGATATATCCATCACTAGATCGAATGACCTCTTCCATAATAATATCAGCAATTTCTTGTGGATCATCGGTTTGTAGTTCTTTAATTTTACGTTTCATCCACAATTCATGGTTTTCCACATGCTGCGCCCCTTCAAAAATCCCATCACTCATCATAATTAGAATGTCCTCTGTTTTTAATTGTTCACCAACAACATCCACCTCAACATCCTCAATGATTCCCATTGGCAAGTTGCTTGCTTCTATTTGTAAAACGTTATTTCCACGTTTTACAAAACTTGGGGTTGAACCAATTTTTAAAAACTTAGCACTTGCATCACGTAAATCTACCATAGCTAAATCAAGCGTTGTAAACATTTCTTCTGTCGTCCTCAATGAAAGAATTGAATTAATAGACTTAATAGCAATTTCTTCATCAATACCGGATTGCAATATTTTTTGTAACAATTTTACCGTTTCCTTACTTTCCATATGTGCCCTTTGTCCATTGCCCATTCCGTCACTAATGGCAAGAGCATATTTCCCAACACTTAAATCCATCATCGCATACGAATCTCCTGATACAAATCCGCCTCCTTTTGCCGCTGTAGCAAGCCCTGTATCAAGAGAAAATGTTTTCGCTGATCCAAAAGATATCATGCTATGACCATTTGGATAAGCAGAAGGTTCTTCATGTTTAACGATAATATTTTCTTTTAAAACATCCGAAAGCATCGGCGCAACTAATTTGTCACATTCCCCATGTTGATTAGATGCTGCTGGAATCATCATTTCAATATCAATATTCCCTCTATCTAAACAATAGATATCAACATGTTCCACCTCGACACCAAAGTCACGAAACGCTTGTAAAATTTGTTCTTCCTGTACCTGATGATTTTCCCGTTCACGCTGAATTTCTTTCGCAAAATCTTCCATTACTTTTGAAACACCTAATAATTGTTCTGCAACAATTCTACGATTCTCCTTCATTTGTTTTCGTAACTTTTGCCCCTCATAGAAATGACTTAATTCTCCTGCCATTAAATCTGTTACCTTTTTTCCTCTTACGCAGTGCTTTTCCCATTCACGAACCAACTTACGGTTATGCTGAAGCGTTCCTTCTTCTGTTTCATTCATAATTTGTTTCATATAGTCATATGTTTTATCAAAATTCACTACCCAGCATTGATCCTTTTTAAAACACGATTGACACGTCTTTGCTGTAATTGTACTTAAAAATAAATCAGCTTCTGTTTCCTCATCCTCTTCCTCCACATATCCATATACCGAAAAGCTATTAGATAATGCAGAGAATACATTTGCAAATTGATTAATTTTATTCGCTGTCACATCACGCATTCTTCGTAAATATTGTTGTTGATCCTGAGAATGTTCTTGTGTTCCTGGCATAAATTTAGCAAGCCGATCGATAATTGCCTGTGGTGTTAGTAAAAAGAATCCTATCGCCACTCCAGATTCTATTAAAGTTGTTATAATATTTACTTGTTTGTCGACGTATAATGTGATTAGACTTGTACCAATTAGCAACCCTAAACTAACGCCCAAACGCTTCCCTTCTTTTAATAATCCACCAAGTAACCCCGAAAAAGCCAATAGACTAAGTTGAGATAAGCTACCTACATTCGCTAAACTCAATATCAATCCTGTAACAACCCCTACTGTTGAACCAGTAGCTGCCCCTGCAACAAAAGCAAATAATAACACTAAATATCTCGTGAAAATATGTTGAACTGAAGCGTCGTAAATAAACCAATCTGTTGTACCCGTTAACACAGATGCAAGTAGTATAATTAAACAAACAATTTCTTCCGTTTCTAACGCTTGTTGCTTTCCCTTTCTTTCTGTCAATAACGGTACACTTTGTAGAAAAATCATTGTTAAAACAAAACTAAGCCCTGCTTCAATAGTACTTACAAGTAAATCATACATAGTGACGGTTTGCTGCGCGAAGTAAACAACAGCGAGATGTGCGGTTAATGCGGAGATAAATACTTGAAATGGTACAAGTCCAACAATTTTACGTGTAAATCGACTAAAGAAGATATTGTAAATGAAGAAAGTAAAAATAGATGCAAAGGCAAAAAGTAAATTATCTAGTGAAACGGAAAGCGCACCACCCATAAGAGCAAGAAATGCGAGTGCCATCTTATCACGCTTCATTACATAAACAGCAGCAAAAAACGGTAGTGCAAACGGTAAAATGTTCGTTAATATATATGCTCTTCCTAAAAGAAAACCGATTACAGCAATAACGAATCCCCATCTAAAGAAAACTTGCTCCAACTTCACTTTCAACTTGCTTGTCCATGTTATTGATCTGAGTTGTCCATCATTCATAGCCAGTGTACTTGTGTTCACAGTATTCCTTCCTGCTTTTGGCATATTTTTAACACCACCTGCATAGTTTAATTACTGTCATTATAAAAGATGATTATTGGGATTTTTGTCAAAACAACAGTTCACACTTACATAATCGTTCGACTTTTTATTCGAAATAAACCTATATATATACAAGTTGTTAAAAATAAGCACCTTAAAAGAACAGAAAATTCAAAAAATATAGGGTGTTTTTGTAGAAGCTTTGCACTTATTTATAATTTCTTAATAAAAAAAAGATCATGCTATCTGCATGATCTTTTCTAGATGACCCGTACGGGATTCGAACCCGTGTTACCGCCGTGAAAGGGCGGTGTCTTAACCACTTGACCAACGGGCCGTTAAAATAAATATAGCGGCGGAGGGGATCGAACCCCCGACCTCACGGGTATGAACCGTACGCTCTAGCCAGCTGAGCTACACCGCCATGTCGTCTTATTTAACGGACAATTAGTATCTTATATCAGATTCACTTTAAAGTCAACATGTTTCAAAAAGTTTTTTATTCTTTTTTTAATATACTCATTTACATAAAAAAGCACCCCGAGTGACTTACTCCGGGCACCTCTCTATATGTTAAGAATAAAACGTTCGTTTTATCCGCGACGAGCGCCACGGCCACCACGTTTAGATTCTGTATTACGCTTTAAAGAAGTTAGACGATCTTCACTGTCTTTTAAAAAGCGTGCCATCTTTTGCTCAAACGTTTCCTTTTGATTGCCACCATTATCACGGCCACCACGGTTATCTCTGTTAAAAGAACGATTGCGTTGTGGACGCCCAGAACGTTGTTGATCACCACCACGTTGATCACCACCACGTTGATATTCACTGCGTGGACGATCTCCTTCTGGTTTTACACGTTCTTTCGCTTTTTTAATAGATAGACCGATTTTTCCATCTTTTTCAACATTAATAACTTTTACTTCTACTTGGTCGCCTACTTTTAAGTGATCATTAATATCCTTCACATAATTATCAGCAACTTCACTAATATGAACAAGACCCGTTAAGCCTTCTGGCAGCTCCACAAAAGCCCCAAAATTTGTAATACCTGTTACTTTACCTTGTAACTTGCTGCCTACCTCGATTGACATAAAAAAAATGCTCCTCCTTAGTGGTTAAAAAGTCAAATTTTACTTTATTATATATAATCCTAAAATATAGTGTCAATAAGACACGACCTACTTAGAAACAGGAAAAATTATCTCCCCTTTTCCAGAGAAGAAATAATCCCTCCTAGCAATCTTTAAAACATACTCTTCATCATTCAACTTTTGAACATCATCTTGTAATTTTTTTTCTTTCTTTGTTAATGAACCCAATTCTTTTTTCATCTCTTCAACCTTTACTTCTTTTGCTTTAATGGAACTATTTTGTTGATAAAACGTTACACTAATGCTCGCAATAATTGTAAAAGCAAAGACAAGAAAAACTGCTAAACGGCGATATAATCGCCTCCTGTTTTCATTTGTTTGTATTATATGTTCTCTTACAGAATTTGGATTCTGCTCTTCAATCAATCTTTGCCTCAGTTCCCTCATTTCCGAGGTCCCCCTAACTTCTTTTTTATACGCTCCCAAATTTGAAAGATATATTTCTTCAATTTCCTTGTATGTTGCAGTAATTCCACATATCTCTTTATAAAAAGTTTAACACGGTTAGGGAGAAGTTTCCATATGAGCAAAGTAAGAAATCGAACAGGCCAGAAAAAAACTTTCCATACAAAAAGTAATATCCATACGGTACACTTCCACAACACATGCCCAATTGAAAATAGTATACGAAATAAAAATAAAATAAAAGCAATAATAAGCTGCGCTATAATAATAACAGGTTTTATCATAAGTAGCTGTACAATTTGGATAAAAAATTGTATCGTTTGTACAAAAATATAAATGAGAAAATTCAATACTCGCATATACACTGCTTTCAATAAGCTTTGATATGCAGCAAAACCACAAAACAAAGCTACAAAAACATATATACGTAATTCAGCTTCATTTACAAGCAGCAATACGTAAAAGACAAACAGTGCTTGGACAATCCAAAACAGTATATCATATATAAATACAATCCAACGCTTACGCCGCGGTCGCTGTAAAAAGCGTTGGTATGTATCTAACGCCGCTCCAATCCAAGCACCCATTCCAATCATAGAAAGCATTGTATACAGTTGAATCGTTAAACTCATTTAAACAACTTACTAAAGAATCCTTTAGCTTTCTCCCCTTGATTTTCATCAATGTACAACATCTCATGAATTTTCCCTTTAATGGATACAATACCTTTTTCTACATCTAAATTTTTCATCTGTAAGTTTTGACCGCGAATTGTTAAAAAACCCATTACAGTTTCTAATAAAAACTCTTCACTATCAAAACTCTCTACTTGCTTTACGCCAGTAATATCTATTACACGTCTACCACGCATAATAATATCATGCTCTACAGAAACATTCTGTTGATTAGAAGACGCAACTGAGTAGCCCTTATTCACGTCAATCCCCCCATAGCTTTATACTATCTAGTAAATAATGTATGAGGAGAGAAAATAATTTAGAACAAGCCTTCTTCTGCTTTCACTTTCTCTTCACGAACTACCGTATACATATTAGCTGCATCTTCTTTTTTCGTTGTTTCTTTTAATTCATTTACTTTTACAGTTACTACCTTTTGTCCAAAACGAATTGTTAGTTCATCTTCTACTTTCACAACAGAGCTCGCCTTTGCAGCTTGCCCATTAATCGCAATTCTTCCTTGATCAGCTACTTCCTTTGCTAATGTTCTCCTTTTAATTAGACGCGATACTTTCAAAAATTTATCTAAGCGCATCTCATTTCCCCCCTATCGATTCTCTATCTGCTTCGCTTCTTCCCATAAAGCATCCATTTGCTCTAACGTTAACTCCTGCATTTCCTTATTCATTTCAGCTACTTTGGCTTCCATGTATATAAATCGGCGCATGAATTTCTCATTTGTGGTACGAAGTGCCTCTTCTGGATCCAATTTATAGTAGCGAGCAATATTAACAAAGGCGAATAGTAAATCCCCAAATTCACCTAACATTTTTTCTTTATCCATCTTTGCAACTTCCTGCTCAAACTCTTTCAATTCTTCAAAAGCTTTATCCATCATTGGCTGTACATCATCCCAATCAAAACCAACTTTTCCTGCTTTTTTCTGAATTTCATACGCACGCATTAATTGTGGTAAACTTTTTGGAATTCCCGTTAAAGCAGACTCCCTTACATGCCCTTTTTCTTGTTTTTTAATTTCTTCCCAGTTTAAAACAACTTCTTCCGCGCTCTCTACATCTATATCTCCGAACACATGTGGATGACGACGTACCATTTTTTCAGATAGCGTTCGGATGATATCATCAACTGAGAACCAGCCCTCATCTTCTCCAATTTGAGCATGAAGCATAACTTGTAACAACACATCACCAAGTTCTTCAATCAAGTGGTCATCATCTTCTTCATCAATTGCCTCTAACACTTCATATGCCTCTTCAATTAAATATTTCTTTAAAGACTGATGTGTTTGCTTTTTATCCCATGGACAGCCATTTGGTCCACGAAGCTCAGCAATAATTTCTCGGAGCACATCAAATTGTTGATATAAAGAAGCTCGCTCAGTAACAGGCGGTACATATACGCTTGTTAAATTGTTCAACTCTGTTTCATGATCCAACATATAGAGCGGCACTTTTTTCACTTGCTCAAAAGATGTTCCTGCAGCTGTTACAATATATACTTCATACTCATCAGGCAACATTTCCATTAATGTCAACTTAACCTCAGATGCAACAAACGCATCATATACTTGGCAAAAAATTAAGTGTTGGCGTAATTCTAATTGACTTCTTTCAAATGAAGTTGCATCAATAAGTTGGAATCCTTCAATTGGATCTATTTTTAAACTAGCAAACATCGGATCCAAAAAGCTTTGTCCACCTTCAATTCGCACCTCAATCTGCTTCGTTTCCCCTTTTTGCAAGAGTAATTGAACAGTTCGTTCCGCAACAAGCGGATGACCTGGTACAGCATATATAATATCCGCACCTTGCGCTTGTTCTATTAACGTATTCGCAATTGTTTCATACACGATTTCAAATGTATCGTGCGACTCATATACATCATCAAAAGCCGTGTACTTTACACCTTCCTTTTCTAACTCTTCAATAACAGGATGCTCTTTCGTACGCACATACATATGATCTGCTTCTTTTATTTTTCGGTATACACCCATTGTCAGCTGATCTAATTCACCAGCACCTAATCCTAAAATCGTGATTACTCTACTCACAACCATTCACCTCTATCCACTCTTCTTCAATGAAGCTTGTACCTTCTCTTGCTTCATAACAGTCCCTAATTCTTTTTTTGTAAAAACACTTAACTTCGTAATTAAAAACAGATATACCAATCCGCCAATCGCTACGCCTAGCAACGCTTCAATTACAGCTAATCCTCTATACCCTTCATCACTTGCTAGTCCCAATCCTTCATAAATACGCATAAATAACATTAATATAACGACCATTCCTAATCCGCTGATCGTTACTCCAAATATGCCTTGTTTATGAATGAGTGGTTCTTCTACAATTCGAATAAGGAAAGCACTATTTAACAAAGCGATAACCATGAGCGAAATTAACGTTGCGACTGCCGCCCCAGTTACACCAAATTGCGGCATTAACATATAATTAAGCAATAATTTTAGACACCCTCCAAATATAACAAACAATGCCGGCTTTACAGTTTGACCAAGCCCTTGCAGAATAGAAGCCGTTGTAATGGATAAGGAACTAAATAAAATAGAAACAGCTAAAATAGCTAATACACCTGAGCCCTCACTATTTTCAAACAACATAATATTTATCGGCTTAATAATACACGCTAATCCTAATGCTGCCGCAACTCCAATCACAAAAGTTATCTTCATCGCTAACTGCACCTTTTGTTGAATAAACAGACGATCTCCTCGTTCTTTTGCTGAAGTAATAATTGGAATAAGCGAAAGTGAAAATGAAGTCGTCACAACTGTACCAAGCTGCATAAGCGGGATACTTCTGTCATAAACACCCTTTAATACTTTTGCAATTTCCGCCGGTTCTCCTGCCTGAATAAGCAATGTGTAAAACGAAACTGAATCTGCCATTTGTATAAAAATTAACACTAAATTACTAACACAAATAGCCATTCCTTGCCAAAAAAGGATTCGAATGATTTTCTTTTTATTGTGTATCCTCTTCCATCCTTGTAAGAAAATAGAGCGAAAGTTATGCCGCATATAAAATAAAAGTACGAGTATACCAATAAACCCGCCTGCAATCGACCCCAACATCGCTCCTGCTCCAACTGTATATAAATCAAATTCATGTGCGATGAGGAACAACGATAAGAACACAATAATTGACACACGAACCGTTTGTTCAATCACTTGCGATATAGCTGTCGGTATCATATTGTTAAACCCTTGAAAGTGCCCTCGTGCAACAGATAAAAAGGGCATTAACAAGAATGAAAATGAAATAACTCTTATCAGTTTATCTAAATTTGCATCGCCCATGACTGATGCAATCGTGTGAGCTCCTAAAAACAACGTAAAGAAACCTATACAACCGATTCCTAATAAAAACCAAAAAGAAACACAAATAATTCCCTCTGCCTCTTCCTGTTTTCCTTGTTCTAAACACTCTGCTACCATCTTAGAAATAATGATAGGAAAACCATAAGTAGCTAAAATTAAACAAAATCCATAAAACGGATAAATTTGTTGATAAATATAAAAACCAACATCCCCCGCTATATTTTGATATGGAATACGGTAAAAAGCGCTTAATACTTTCGTAACAAAACTTGCAATCGTTAATATAATAGCCCCGCGCCAAAAAGCTTGATACTTCTTCGCTTCCATACGAGAAAACTCCTTTTCCTATTCTCATCCCTCGTATTATATCACAAAGAAAAAACAGGATTCCTTTTAGATTTATACAATAAAAAAGGTAGCAAGACGCTACCTTTAAATGAAATACAATCCTACTTTCCGAAAAAAACCTTTTATAAAGAAATATTATGATTAAGAAGAATTACTGTTCCATTTGTTTTGCTAAAAAACTTGCAGCAGTATTTACTGCCTTATGCTCTACCTCACTTATAATTGCTTCTTTTGAAAAGATGATAACAGCTCCAATCGGATCTCCATTTGCAACGATTGGGCCAACTGTATAAGAGCTAACCTTTTCAGTTACACCATCGATAATCGAAATTTCACTTTCATCTGTCATAACAACAGATTTTCGATCTTCCATCGTTTTTTCGATTAAATCGCCAACACTTTTATTTAAGTATTCTTTTTTAGATACCCCCGCTACGGCGATAATGGAATCGCGATCACATACGAGTACGTTATGTCCTAAACTATCGTATAAAGCTTCTGCATATTCTTTTGCAAAATCACCTAATTCACTAATTGGAGAATATTTTTTCAAAATCACTTCTCCATCGCGATCCACAAAAATTTCTAGCGGATCTCCTTCTCGGATACGAAGGGTTCTACGAATTTCTTTCGGAATTACTACCCTACCTAAATCATCAATTCGACGTACAATTCCAGTTGCTTTCATTCTAATGCTGCCTCACTTTCTACTGATGATGAAAGTGGTGAATTTACCTGTTCATGTAAAAATCACCAACTGTTAGACATAGTATTTTACACATTAGTTCTTCTATGCACGTCGAATTGCATTTTTTATTTTGTTTTAGGCATTTATTACTTCTTTTTTCACGTCAGACAAACCTTTTAATAAATTTTCGGCGATTGTTAACCATTTTGATGTCTCTAATCCATTCGTTTTCATAACAATTTTCAAACGAGAACCTTCCATACCAAGACCAATCATACGACCAAAACTATTACCAAGCATAAATAATTTTCCACCATCAATATTTTGGCTTGATTGCTCTGAGAATAAAAACGTCACTTCAAATTTTGTTTGCTTAATTAGCTCAATCTGTTCTTTCGTTGCTAATACTTTAATATTTGCAATTTGTAATAAATATCCAACTTCTTGCGGATAATCTCCAAAACGATCAATCATTTCTTCTTGTAATTCCTCAATATCTTCTATCGCAGAGACACCTCTAAATTGTTTATACATCATAATTTTTTGTTTACTATCTGAAATATAAGCGTCTGGCAAGTAAGCATCCACTTCTAAATCAATTTCAACATCAATCGTATTTTCAATTCCTTGTGTTCCTTGACGTTGTTCAATCGCATCTTTTAACATTTGAGAATATAGATCAAATCCGACAGAATCGATGAATCCATGCTGCTCAGCCCCTAACAAGTTACCAGCACCACGAATGGATAAATCTCGCATTGCAATTTTAAATCCTGATCCAAGTTCTGTGAATTCTTTAATTGCTTGTAAACGCTTCTCAGCGACTTCTGACAACACTTTATCACGCTTATATGCAAAGTATGCATAAGCAACACGGTTTGAACGACCAACGCGCCCACGAAGCTGATAAAGCTGTGATAATCCCATACGATCTGCATCAAATACAATTAATGTATTTACATTAGGAATATCAACACCTGTTTCAATAATCGTTGTACTTACAAGAACATCATGCTGCCCATCTAAAAATGATAGCATGACAGACTCTAGTTCACTCTCGTTCATTTTCCCATGTGCATACGTCACACGCGCCTCTGGGACTAACATGGAGATTTCATCTGCTTTTCTTTCAATATCTTCAACACGGTTATACAAGAAATAAATTTGACCGCCCCTTGCAAGTTCCCGTTCTATCGCCTCTCGAATTAACCCTGGATTATACTCAACCACATATGTTTGTACCGGGAAACGATTTTCTGGTGGCGTCTCAATAACAGATAAATCTCGTACACCGAGCATAGACATATGGAGCGTACGCGGAATTGGCGTTGCCGTTAATGTTAATACATCAACATTCGCTTTCAATTGTTTAATCTTTTCTTTATGCGTAACACCAAATCTTTGTTCTTCATCGATAATTAGTAAGCCTAAATCTTTATAGGTTACATCTTTAGATAAAATGCGATGTGTTCCAATAACAATATCAACTGTCCCATCTTTTAAACCTTTAATTGTTTCATTTTGTTGTTTTCTAGTACGGAATCTACTTAACAATCCAATATTAATTGGGTAGTCTTGAAAACGTTCTCGAATCGTTTCATAGTGTTGTTGTGCAAGAATCGTTGTCGGTACTAAAATTGCAACTTGCTTTTCATCCATAATTGCTTTAAACGCTGCACGAATTGCAACTTCCGTTTTACCATATCCAACATCACCACATAGAAGTCGATCCATCGGACGCCCACGTTCCATATCTTTCTTAATTTCTTCAATAGAACGCAACTGATCTTCTGTCTCC
This sequence comes from Bacillus sp. 105MF, assembly GCF_000374885.1. Classification (NCBI taxonomy): domain Bacteria; kingdom Bacillati; phylum Bacillota; class Bacilli; order Caryophanales; family Bacillaceae; genus Bacillus; species Bacillus sp. 105MF. The sequence goes on from NZ_KB895591.1 coordinate 26,148, forward strand.
TGGTACGGGAAAGATGATTCAAATTCCTGCTGCTCTGCAGTGTCCGGCGTATACGCATATCCCTTTGAAGCCTCACGCTCTGCATACAATTTAATTAAGTCATCTGCAATATCTTGTACAGATTTTTCCACCTTCGTTTTGACCTTTTTCCAATCGTTTCCGCCTAGTTTGTAAACTTTCGGATTCTTACCTTCTGATCCTACATACTTTTGTACTTGATCAATTTGTTCGATTGGCACATATAACTTATCATTACCTTGATATTTAATGTTCAAATAATCTTTATGGACACCATTAATTTCTAACGTTTCAATTCCTAAAAATTTACCGATACCATGATTTACATGAACAACATAGTCGTCAACTTTTAACTCTGAATAACTTTTAATACGCTCTGCATTCGATAGTTTTTGCTTACGTTGTGATTTTTTCACTTTTTTATGGAACAGTTCTTTTTCTGTAATCACAACAAGCTTTTGTATTGGCATTTCAAATCCTGCATGTAAATCACCTACAGCAATTTGAAGGCGACCAGGAAGCAATATATCTGTAGATTCTATAATGTCTGCTTCAATATCATAATCACTTAAAATATATTGTAATTTTTTTGCGCGTTCTTCATCTGTTCCTAATACAACAGTCGTGAAGTCCCCTTCAGTCCATCTATCAATTTCTGTTTTTAACAATTGCATTTGCCCATGAAAGTCCTGCATTGTTTTACACGTTACATTAACAATATTTTGCGGGTGCGTATGTGCAATATGGCGTAAAAATAATGTTAAATATACAAAGTTTCTCTTTTTATGGTGTAGAAATTCTTCAAATTGGTGTGAGAACACCAAATCTTGAATAATTGCCCCTTCACTTAGAAGCGATGTATACCATTCTGCTTCTTCTGTCTCAAGATGTGATGCCGTTTCTTGAATACGCGAAATTTCATCTAAGATAACGACACCATTCTCAGGTAAATAGTCTATTAGACTAGCATGTTCTTTGTAAAAAATAGATAAATATTTAAACATTTGCTCTATAGTCTGTCCGTTTTTCAATATTTCTATCTCGTGACTAACTGTTTCAAGTACTGCTGTCTTGATTTTATCATCAGAGAGCTTCTGCATCGTCTTCATTAAACCTTCCTCAAGACGCTCCACTCCTAATTTCAGTTCATCTTTTGAAAATAAAAATTCTGTCGCAGGACCGAATTTCACGCTTTCTCTTTTATCTTGAGAGCGTTGTTCTTCTACATCAAATGAGCGGATAGAATCTACTTCCGTATCAAAGAACTCTATACGAAACGGTAATTCTTCAGTTAACGGATAAATATCCAGTATACCCCCGCGCAAACTAAATTCTCCAGGTGCCTCTACCATTGACTTACGTTCATATCCAATATGATGCAATGTATGAAGCAATACATCTAAATCAATCTCTTGCCCTAGACTAATTTCGATTTGCTTTTGCTTCCATAATTCTTTTATTGGTAAAAATCTACGTAATCCAGCAACTGGAACAACAATAATGCCCTGCTCGCCCATCGCTAAACGATTTAATACTTCAATACGCTGCGCTTTCAGTTCTGGGCTTGCAACCCCTATTTCTGACGCAATTAATTCATTAACCGGATATAACCATACATCCTGCTCACCAAGTAGTGATACTAAATCCTCATATACTTTTTGCGCTTGAAATAAGTTGTGTGTAACAACAAGTTGTGACTGCTTTGTTTTTTTATATAAAGCAGCCATTAATAAAGAACGAGAAGAAGTTGCCATACCTGATACAAGCTGTTCTTTCAATCCTTCTTCTAGTCCATTAATAATGGATTGTATTTCTTTATTTTTATAAAATTGCTCTAATAACCCTATCATTTTCAAAACTCCTCTCAACATAAAGAGCAAGTTAATATATTTTTATGCAAATATTTTGGAAAAAGAAAACAGAAAAATGCTTTGGACACGCCAAAGCGACAACATTTTATTGCAAAAATTTTTCATACTCATAATACTCCGGATAAGATGAGAGCGTTTCTTGGCACGACTCACAGATTGTTTTTATATATATATTTCCATTTTCATGAAAATGAATCATATCCAATCGTTCTTGCTCTGTTAGTTGAAATAAAACTTTGTTGTATACCTTTTCTGCGGTAATGGAACCTACGTTACAACCACAATGTCTACAGTAATAATGTCCTTCCATACTATCCTCCTAAGTGTACAATTACTACTAGTATGGATAAAAACATTATAAAATATTCCAATTCAGAACATTAACCGTTAAAAGTATTCATAATTTGAAGAAATGGTTTCTTCAACCACTCTTCACATGCGTCCGTAGCTTTTTCAATAGATTGATTTACCTCTGGTAGTTCTTCTGCTGTGAAACGCCCCAATACATAATCCACAACTTTTATGCCATTTTTTGGACGATCAATCCCCATACGAATACGTTGGAACTCTTGCGTTCCTAAATGAGAAATTGTCGATTTCACACCGTTATGACCGCCTGCACTACCTTTCATACGAAGACGCAATTTACCCACTGGAATATCTAAATCGTCATACATGACAACAAAATCTTCTACATCAATTTTATAGTAATCCATAAGTGGACGAATGCTTTCTCCAGATAAATTCATATACGTAAGCGGCTTTAATAAAATTACTTTTTCACCATTAACAAAACCTGAACCATACATGCCTTTAAACTTTTGTTCACTTAAAGAAATGCCCCATCGTTTCGCAAGCTCATCAATTCCCATAAATCCGATATTATGCCTTGTTAATTCATATTCTCTACCCGGGTTCCCAAGTCCTACTATTAATTTCACTCTTGTACCACTACTTTCTTTTTACGATACGAAAAGACGTAACCAAATTTGGTTACGTCTCATTCTATCCAATTAATTGAATAATACACTCACTGATTCTTCTTCATAAACACGAATGATCGCTTCTCCGATTAATGGAGCAACAGAAAGCTCGTGTACTTTATCAATTTTCTTCTCTTCCGGTAATACAATAGAGTTTGTTACAACTAACTCTTTAATATTTGAGTTTTGGATACGCTCAATTGCTGGACCAGATAAAACTGGGTGTGTACAGCAAGCATATACTTCAGAAGCACCGTTCTCAACAAGAGCGTTTGCTGCTAATGTAATTGTACCAGCTGTATCAATGATGTCATCAATTAAGATTGCTGTCTTACCTTCGATGTTACCGATGATATTCATAACTTCCGACACATTCGGACGTGGGCGACGTTTATCAATAATAGCAATTGGCGCTTTTAGGCGGTCTGCCATTTTTCTTGCACGTGTTACACCACCGTGGTCAGGAGATACGATTACGATATCTTTAAGACCTTTTGTCTCAAAGTAATCAGAAAGAATCGGTACACCCATTAAGTGGTCGATTGGGATATCAAAGAACCCTTGAATTTGTGGAGCATGTAAATCTAGAGTGATTACACGAGTTGCACCTGCTGTTTCAAGTAAGTTTGCTACAAGTTTCGATGTAATTGGTTCACGAGAACGCGCTTTACGGTCTTGACGCGCATAACCATAATAAGGAATAACGATATTAATTGTTTTTGCAGATGCACGTTTTAATGCATCAATCATAATAAGTAATTCCATGATATGTTCATTTACTGGGAAGCTTGTAGATTGAATAATGAATACATCGCAACCACGAATACTTTCTTCAATGTTAATTTGAACTTCTCCATCACTAAAACGGTCAACAGAACATTTCCCTAACCCTACTCCAATATGCTTTGCAATTTGCTCAGCAAGTTCCTTATTAGAGTTTAAAGAGAATACTTTCAAATTAGAATTTAGATATTGAGTCGACATCTAGATTAACCCTCCACATTATGATTTTTTCTTATTCAGCAATTGATCAACATAGTCTTCTTTGTTAACTTGACGTGCACGTGCAATTGATAATGCTTTTGATGGAACACTCTCTGTAATTGTAGAGCCTGCCGCAACATAAGCACCATCTTCAACTGTTACAGGAGCAACAAGGTTTGAATTACAACCAATAAATACGCCGTTTCCAATAACTGTTTTAAATTTATTCTTGCCATCATAGTTCACCGTAATTGAACCACAACCAAGATTCACGTCTTCTCCAACTTGTGCATCCCCGATATAACTTAAGTGTGAAGCTTTACTTCTATTACCAAAAACAGTCTTTTTGATTTCCACGAAGTTTCCAACGCGTACTTCGTCACCAATAACTGAATCTGGACGGATATGTGCAAATGGACCGACTGAAACTTCCATACCAATCTTACTGTCATGTACAGTAGATTGACGAATTGTCGTACGATCTCCAATTTCACTATCACGTACTACTGTATGTGGACCAATTTCACAATCAGAACCAATTACAGTTTTGCCTTCAATAACTGTTCCCGGATAAAGAACTGTATCACTACCAATGATTGCATCAGCAGAAATGTATGTGTTATTTGGATCAATAATTGTAACACCATTTACCATGTTCTTTTGGTTAATACGCTTTTTCATAATAATTTCCGCTTGCGATAGAGCGACTCTGTCATTAACACCTAATGTTTCATCGAAATGCTCTGTTTGATAAGCTGATACAATATGACCTTCACTTTTCAAAATCTCAATAACATCTGGAAGGTAATATTCACCTTGAACATTATCGTTTGAAACTTTAGAAAGTGAAGCAAATAGTGCCTTATTATCAAAACAATACGTACCTGTATTAATTTCTTTAATAGCTCGCTCTACTTCATTTGCATCTTTATGCTCAACGATTTTTTCAACATGACCACTTTCATTACGAACAATGCGTCCATATCCAGCAGGCTCTTCTATGTACGCTGTTAACACCGTCGCTTTCGCTCCTGCTTCTTCATGATGCTTTAACAATGCTTCCATTGTTCCTGCAGTTATAAGGGGCGTATCACCACAAATAACTAAAGTTGTTCCCTCTTCATTTGCAAGTACATCGGCAGCTTGATCAACAGCATGTGCTGTACCAAGTTGTTCTGCTTGCAATGCAAACTCACTTACGTTCCCTAGTTGTTCTTGTACTTTTTCAGCACCATGTCCAACTACCGTTACAAGTTTCTGCAATCCTAATTGAGATACTTGATCAACTACATGCTGTACCATTGGTTTTCCGCATACAGGATGAAGCACTTTGTATAGCTTGGACTTCATACGTGTGCCTTTACCTGCAGCTAAAATCACTGCAAATCTGTTTGACATATAGACCCTCCATCGCAACCTATTTATCCATTAAAGATATTATCCTAAATCATTATATATTTCAAGAAACACAGCATAACTATTAAATTTTACCATACTTCTTATAAGATGTTTTATTCTTTAATATCTTTTTTTAGGAAATGAGATATACTATTTCGAATGATTTTAAAGAAATTAGAAGTTTACATATAACGAGGACAATAAAGTGAGGCTTTAATTAGCGGAAAATTTCATTCAAAATAAATACTTTATAAGTACAAAACCGTTCTTTTTAGGCGGGAGAGAGCGCCCGGCCTCGCACAGAAGCGGTCAGGGCTTTTTTGCCTCCATGCCAAGGGAAGACAAAAGGAGATAACGAGTTCAGATCTTCTTTTATTTTCATAGCCGGAACTTAGGTGCCAATAAATCAAAATGGATTTACAAATTAAAAAACAAACCCCTGTAAGGGTTTACAGGAGTTTGTTACAAAATTATAGAGCTCCTTTATTAGAGCCCTTTTTATTCGAATTTTACGAAGCTCCCGCTTCTTCAAACTCAACTTCTTCTAACTCGCCTAAACGGTGATACTCAGCTAAAACCGCATCTTGAATTTTTGAGCGTGTGTTAGAATTAATTGGATGCGCAATATCACGGAACTCCCCATCTGGAGTACGTTTACTTGGCATTGCTACAAATAATCCATTATTGCCATCAATTACACGAATATCATGAACAACAAACTCATGGTCTAATGTAATAGAGGCAATCGCTCTCATACGGCCTTCTGTGTTTACGCGGCGTAATCTTACGTCAGTCACTTCCATCTTGTGTTCACCACCCTTTTCTAAATAAGCGATATGTTTGTATAAATTCCACAAATTTTCTATTTTCCCTTTAATTTTTTAAAAATTTTTAAGATAAAAATTTTTATTTTAACGGAATATAAGAATTAATGGACGTTATCGCTTACAAATTTTCATTTTACAAGGGCAATAACTTCAATTTCGATGGAAACATCTTTCGGTAATTTTGCAACTTGTACACAAGAACGAGCTGGTTTATGTGCAGAAAAATATGTTCCATATACTTCGTTTACATCATTAAAATCATCCATATCTTTTAAAAATACAGTTGTTTTTACAACCGTATCAAATGATGCTCCTGCCTCTTCTAACACAGCTTGTAAATTTCGAAATACTTGTTCGGTTTGTATTTTCACATCACCTGTTACAAGTTCTCCACCTGCCGTTAATGGCATTTGTCCTGAGCTATAAAACATGTTATTTACGATAATTCCTTGTGAATATGGACCAATCGCTTGTGGTGCTTGATTTGTTTGAACTACTTTCATATTTTCTCACCCTTTTATTATTTTATTTTCCTTAAATAAAAACTCCTAGAAAACTTTCTTCCCATATAAACTCAGTTCATCCTATCTAAAATAATTAGGATACCCTGTGCTAGCGGGCGGTAAGACTTTCACAATACAAGAAAAGACTTAACGCCCACTAGCACTTTCATTTACAAAAAAAGATAAAGCTTCTGCTTTACCTTTTTATTCAGCTTCTACAAGCCCTTCGTCAAATGGCACAAGTGAATAATTCCCTTTTTCCACTTGAATTGTTTTCTCTTTAATATCTACTTCTGATAAGCGGATTAAAGAAACAAAGTTATTAATAAGTCTTTCTTCAATATCTGTCGATTCTACTAATACGCCGATTCCAACAACATTGGCATTAAACTCTTCTAGCATGCTAATCATGCCTTGAATTGTTCCTCCAGCCTTCATAAAATCATCAACGATTAAAACATTGGCACCTTCCGGAAGACTACGTTTTGCTAAAGTCATTGTTTGAATACGCTTAGATGAACCTGATACATAGTTAATACTAACTGTTGGTCCTTCTGTTACCTTATTATCTTTTCTTGCAATTACCACAGGTACATCTAAATAATTCGCTACCGCATATGCAAGCGGAATCCCTTTTGTTGCTACCGTCATAACCGCATCAATCGGCTGCCTCGCAAATACAGAAGCAAATAGGCGACCTGCCCCGTTGATATAGCGTGGATTACTCAAAAGATCCGTCATATATAAGTATCCACCTGGAAGAATACGATCTGGATTCTCAAATAAGCCACAAAGCTCATTAATGATCAGATTTGCTTCCTCTTCACTTATATATGGAATATATTTCACTCCTCCTGCTGCCCCTGGTATCGTTTGCAATGTGCCGACCCCTTGTTGTTCAAACGTTTGCTTAATAATAACTAAATCTTCACTAATGGAAGACTTAGCTGATTGATACCGTTCAGCAAAAAAAGTGAGAGAAACTAACTGACGAGGATTTTGCAATAAATAGTAAGTCATATCAACTAGTCTTGTACTCCGTCTAATTTTCACATTCTCACCCCAAATCACGAATATTCTAAACAAATCATAACTTATTATACGTCTTTATTCAAGCGTTTCTCGCTCTCCTAATAGACGGACTGCGTATACTTGTTCACAAAATCCTTTTAAACCATTATAAATACGGTGCATACGCGAATCATGATGCACAAGCCCAAACACAGTTGGACCACTGCCACTCATTAAAACTGCATCTGCGCCAAAGCGCTTCATCTGTGCTTTAATACGTGCAACTTCAGGATGCATCGCAAATGTCACATCTTCTAATACATTTCCAACTGCATTGCATATTCCTTTATAGTCACCTTGATTGATAACTTCAACCATTTTATCTACGTCTGGATGTGTAACACGATTTAATTGTAAATTTCCATATACGTCAGCAGTAGATACACCGATATGAGGCTTCGCTAAAATAACCCAACAAGAAGGAGGTGTCTTTATATGCTCAACCTTTTCTCCTCTTCCTGTCGCAATCGCTGTTCCGCCATATACACAAAAGGATACGTCAGATCCAATTTCTGCTCCAAGTTCCGCTAATTCACCTATTGTAAGACCTAAATTCCATAGCTTATTAAGACCACGTAATGTAGCAGCCGCATCACTGCTTCCACCTGCTAATCCTGCTGCTACTGGAATTGTTTTTTCAATAGCAATAGATACACCTTGTTTTACCTTAAATTTCTCTTTTAATAATTTCGCTGCTTGATAAGCTAAATTACGCTGGTCGTCTGGGACATACCGATTATGGGATACAATTTCAATACGGTCTTCTGATAACTCCGTTAACTCTAAACGATCTGCTAAATCGATTGTTGTCATAATCATTTTCACTTCATGATAACCGTCTTGTCTTTTCCCTAGTACATCTAACGACAGATTAATCTTTGCTGGTGCTTTCACTAGTAGCTTCAATCTATTCACCCACTCTATGTACTCAATCTTTTATCGTTTATTTTACCATAAATTTATAGTAAGACGATGACACTTCCCTAATTATAACGAAAAGCATTCAGAATGAAACTACTTATGCAAAATGATGATACCTTTTGGCGTGCAAAAAGCCGAGGAATTTCTCCTCGGCTACCGTAGCATAGAAGTTATTTTGCAACTACTGGTTTTGTTTCATTAATTGCTGCTGTGCAATTTCAATAGCACGTTTCACCATATTACCAGCATCTTTCGCACGAATTCCGCCCCATCCTTCTTTCTGAACAACATCATAAAATCCAAGCTCTTTTGCAAGCTCTTCTTTAAACTGATTTGACATGACTCCTCTTCGTCTACTCAATGCAGGTCCCTCCTTATTTTGCTACGGTATAATTAGTATGCAAAAAAATGTCTTTTTTATTTATGGGAATATATGTAACAAATTAGACAATTACCCTAAAATAACCTCGTTCTGAGGATCATCATAAAACGTTAATTCCACCGTTTCTGTTAAAACATCTGCATAGCTATAGGAAACACGCTGCAATGTATCTTCTTGTTGATCTAACTGTACAACAAAAACAGAACGATAAGTTTCTGCTAGTACGCCTGATTGCTCCACTGTTTTTCTTCTTCCACTATTCGCCTTTAACATAAGGCGCTTCCCAAGATGATGATCTAATTCACTTTTAATTTCATCTAAACGTTTTGACATATACTTTGCTACACCTCGCTGTAATTTAGAGTGAATACATAAATACATGATATATCTATCCCAATCATTGCCTATACATAACAAGCAATATCTTCGCAAGAACCTAATGCGTTCGAATAGATAGAAGAATTACTATATTGTAAAAGTATTATTGTATAGTCTGTACGTTCTTATCTTTTTTTATCCAAGCACCTACAAATCCTTGTTTATGGTACATCTTTCACCAAACAAACTGATACTTTTCCCATAAGAAAAACAAGGTACATATATACCTTGCTTACTCTTCATAATATTGAAAAGGTAATCCTGTTCGTAAAAGTCCTCGGGTCTCAATACCACCAAGGCCTTTTTGCCCAGTAATAGTATTTCGAACAACATCCCATACATTTACGCGTTCCATAAATGAAGTAAAACTAATCTTCCCCACTACATATACTGGATCCAATGCATGAATATTAATACGCGATGGTGAACTAGCAAAATTAGCACCAGCTCGAATTAATGCTTCAAAATGGGACTGACATGCCCCTGCAAAAATAACAAGTTGATCTAAAGAAGGGTATTTTTTTCGTACTTCCCGAACGGCCTGTACAAAGTGCCGAGAATGACGATAAGCTGCTAAGTCTCCCATAACTCCTTTAGATTTTGTATATGCATCATGACCTGTAATGACCAAAATGTCTGGACGAAAATGATCGATTAAATCAACTACCTTTTCATGCATTTCTGTTTCTTTACAATGTACCCCTTGAACTGGAACACCTATCTTTGTATATAAATCTAAACATTTCCGTAAATATAATGGGTCTCCATCTATATGCAAAACCCTACCTGGCATTTGAAAATAATTGACTTCACTCGTATATCCTCCTGTAGAATTATGCTCGTGACGTTGCTTCATCAAAACATAGTCTTGTTGAAATAGGCGATATGTTCGCTCCATCGTTTCCTTCTCACGCTTTTCCCTTTTCTTATACTCTCTCTGATCAATGCTAATTAAATCTTCAAGCGGTGCATCTGCCACAAGTCTGACTTCTTCTCCAAATAATATTGCAATTTCACCTTTTATTTCTGTAATGCGAAAAAGAATGTCTCGGTTATAAGACTGTCGTTCCACTAAATCTCCAACATGTACAGCCATTATCCTACCTCCAAATTCATTAGGCCATCTCACTAACCATGTTCTGTTTTTAACGTATGAATTTAGAGTGAAAAGGGTGACAAAAAGGACAGCTCGAATTGAGCTGTCCTTTTATTGTTTATCCCGCTATTTGCGACCAGTAAGATCCCCACCTCAAAATTCAGCGAAAGTAAAGAAGTTAGGTAGGGGATTAACTGCCCATAAAAGCCCGATTGGTTCAACTAATAATCAGTGGGGGATTAAAGTTTCACTTTATGAGAGACTAATGCATTACTCAGTGCTGCAAATTCTTCGATTGATAATGTTTCGCCTCTTCGCTTTGGATCAATGCCTACTTCCGTTAAAATACGATCTAATAACTCTTTATCTTTCGGGAAACCATTTAGATTATTTGATAAGTTATTCATCAACGTTTTACGACGTTGTGCAAAGCTTGCTCGTACTACTTCGAAGAAAAACTTCTCATCTTTCACTTCAACAATTGGTTTTGGACGTTTTAAAAGACGAATAACTGCGGAATCTACATTTGGTTGTGGGACAAATACGGTGCGCGGAACAGTCATAACTGTTTCTACCTCCGTATAATATTGAATTGCAATAGATAGAGAACCGTAGTCTTTCGTTCCGGGTTTAGCCGCTAAGCGATCTCCCACTTCTTTTTGCATCATAACAACAAACCCACGAACTGGTAATTGTTCTTCTAGCAATTTAAATAAAATTGGTGTTGTAACGTAGTATGGTAAATTTGCTACTACCATTACGTCTTGTCCTTTTTCGAACTGCTCTCCGAATACTTCATGTACATCTGCTTTTAAAATATCTTTATTAATTACAGTTACGTTGCTATAAGGAGCTAATGTTTCATCTAGAATTGGTAATAGTCGTTGATCGATTTCAAAAGCGACTACTTTCTTAGCACGTTTTGCTAACTGCTCCGTTAACGCTCCAATACCAGGACCAATTTCAATTGCTCCGCTCTCTGGGCCGATTTCTGCATAATCCACAATACGATTTAATACGTTTGTATCAATTAAGAAATTTTGACCTAAACTCTTTTTGAATGAAAACCCGTACTTTTCAACAATGTCTTTCGTACGATTCGGTGTTGCGATATCCTTCATTTCTTTTCCTCCTGTAATACTTGTTTATATGCTTCCGCAAATGCTTCTTTTGAAACTTGAAACATTTGTAAACGTTTATGTAGCTGCTTCGCATTTGTATAACCAATCTTTAATAGTTTACCCATTTTTTCTCTACGACTTTTTGCCTGTTCTCCGCCTACTAGTCCAGCATCTACTAAGTCACTCCAACTAATTTCGCTCGTATAGGCTTCCATTTCTTCGTGAACATTTTCTAAAGCACGGCGAATGGATTCATTGGAAGCATGTTCAATTCCGACTCCTTTTTTTCTCTTGGCAAGTGCCTCTTCTTTCGGTAAGAAAGCATGCTTACAACCCGGAACCTTCTCAGAAATAATTTTCCGAATACGCTCTCCCGGGTAATCAGGATCCGTCAAAATAATAACGCCTCGTTTTTGCTGTGCCAATTTTACTTGCTCAATGACATGTTCACCGATTGCTGAACCGTTCGTTTCAATTGTATCTGCATCAACAGCACGCTTAATTGCAACTGTATCATCTTTACCTTCTACAACGATAATCTCTTTAATTTTCATGACTGCCTCCACACTGATTTCGTCTCTACTTAGTAAAACAAAAAAACGAATACTTTTCCATTATTATTTTCCCACTGATACAATTTAAAAAGCAGAGGAGAAAAAATCCTCTGCCTACTCTTCTTATTGTAACACTTTAACCTCACTTGTTTTCTTCCCTACAAATATATCCGTTAGTTAGCTAGCTTGTATTGCCTTCTGGGTATTGTTGGTGTCTCTTCATTGGGAGGTAACAATAGAGGCAGGATAAAAGAAAAAGAATGGAATTCACCATTCTTTCTTATTCAACACCAAATAAAGCTTTTGCATTTTCTGTAGTTACCTTTGCGACCTCTTCGTATGAAATACCTTTTAAGTTAGCAATTTCTTCTGCCACAAGTTTCACATAACTTGGCTCATTTCGTTTACCACGAAATGGATGTGGCGTTAAGTATGGACAATCCGTTTCTATTAGCAGCCTTTCCATTGGAATTTCCATTGCAACTTCTTTCGGTTTCTTTGCATTTTTGAAAGTTACTGGCCCACCCAATGAAATTAAAAAATTCATATCAATACATTGTTTTGCCACCTCTACACTACCACTAAAGCAATGCATAATGCCGCCTACTTCAGCTGCATTTTCTTCTTCTAGAATATCTACAATATCTTGCGTTGCATCACGGTTATGTATAATAATAGGCAATTTCACTTTCTTTGCTAACTGAATTTGTTTACGAAATACTTCTTTCTGTACTTCCTTCGGAGACTTGTCCCAATGATAGTCCAACCCCATTTCACCAAGAGCAACTACTTTTGGGTGTGCAGCTAACTCTTCTAACCAAACTAAATGTCCTTCTGTCATATCAATGGCATCAACGGGATGCCAACCAACCGCTGCATAAATAAAGTCATACGTTTCTGCGAGCTCAATTGCTTTTTTTATTGTTACCTCATCAAAACCAACAACAACTGTATACGAAACCCTAGCTTCTTTCATTCTTGCAATAACTTCCTGTAAATCTTCTTCAAATTGCTCTGCATTTAAATGTGAATGTGTATCAAACAACATAACAAATAACTCCTTTTATTTGAAATAAATTCTATCATAGTAAAAAATCTCTTCCCTAAAAACGTAATAACAGTAGTACAATCTTAATACAAAAAAGGAATTTTTAAAAAGATTCCTAACAAGAAAAAAAGATGCTCCACGAATGTTACACGTGAAACATCTCTTATTTTGTCAAGATTACTTGATTTTTGTACCATTTGATAAATTTTGATCAATTGTTGCTAAAGACAATACTCCGTTTTCTTCGCCTGCTAAAATCATACCTTGTGATAATTCACCACGTAATTTCACTGGTTTTAAATTTGTTACACAAATAACTTTTTTCCCTTTTAATTCTTCTGGTGTGTAAAATTTAGCAATTCCAGAAACAACTTGTCGCTTTTCTGTGCCTAAATCAAGTTGAATCTTTAACAGTTTGTCTGCTTTTTTTACAGGCTCTGCTTCTATTACTTCCGCTACACGCAATTCAACTTTAAAGAAATCATCAATTGTAATTTCTTCTGCCTTCGGTTCCTCTTCCTTTTTCTCTTCTACTTTAGGAGCAGAACCTTTCATTTGTTCTTTGATATATTCAACTTCAACTTCTACCTCTAAGCGTGGGAAAATTGGTTGTCCTTTGACTACCTTCGTGCTAGCTGGAATACAACCAATCGTAGAAAGGCTATCCCAAGATTGATAAGCTTCATCAGTAAGGCCAAGTTGTGTAAAGATTTTACTTGGTGTTGCTGTCAAGAATGGCATAAGCATAATACCCATTTGGCGAAGCATTTCTGCAAGGTGTGCCATTACGGACGCAAGTTTATCACGATCATTCTCATCTTTCGCTAATACCCAAGGTTGTGTTTCATCAATATATTTATTAGTACGGCTAACCAGTTGCCAAATAGAACTCAATGCTACTGAAAACTCCATGTTTTCCATTGCTTCCTCTACTTTTTTCAATGTATCCTGTGCAAACGTTACTAATGTTTCATCAAACTCAGTTACATTTTCTTTAAAAGCAGGAATTTCTCCATTAAAGTACTTATCAATCATCGCTACTGTACGATTTAATAAGTTTCCTAAGTCATTTGCAAGGTCAAAATTAATTCGCTCAACAAAACCTTCTGGCGTAAATACACCGTCTGATCCAAATGGAACCTCACGAAGTAAATAGTAACGCAGTGCATCCAATCCATAACGATCAATTAACGTAACTGGATCAACTACATTACCTTTTGATTTACTCATTTTTCCGTCTTTCATTAAGATCCAACCATGAGCAAATACCTTTTTCGGCAGTGGTAAATCTAGTGCCATTAAAATAATCGGCCAATAAATTGTATGGAAACGAACAATTTCTTTTCCTACTAAGTGAACATCTGCTGGCCAATACTTTTTATATTTCTCTTCATTACCTGTTCCATATCCTAGTGCTGTAATGTAATTAGATAATGCATCTACCCATACGTAAATAACGTGTTTGGGGTTACCTGGCACACGAATTCCCCAGTCAAAAGAAGTACGAGAAACTGCTAAATCTTCTAGACCTGGTTTAATGAAGTTATTAATCATTTCATTTTTACGAGATTCAGGTTGAATGAAGTGTGGATTTTCTTCATAAAATTGTAGTAGTCGATCTACATATTTACCCATTCTAAAGAAGTAAGATTCTTCGCGAACAAGTTCTACAGCATGGCCACTATCTGGACTTTTTCCTCCGACTACTTTATCGTCTTCCATAATCGGATCAACAAGTTGATGTTCTGTGTAGAATGTTTCATCCTGTACAGAATACCATCCTTCATATTCATCAAGATAAATATCACCTTGATCAACAAGTTGTTTAAAAATCTTTTCAACAACTTCTTTATGACGATCTTCGGTTGTCCGAATAAAGTCATCGTAAGAAATGTCCATTTTCTCCCACAATTCTTTAATTCCTGCTACAATGTTATCAACATATGCTTGTGGTGTAACTTGTAGTTCTTCTGCTTTCTTTTGAATCTTTTGTCCATGCTCATCAGTACCTGTTAAATAATGAACATCATATCCTTGCATGCGCTTGTAGCGTGCCATTGCATCTCCTGCTACCGTTGTATAAGCATGTCCAATATGAAGCTTTCCGCTTGGATAATAAATTGGAGTAGTGATATAAAAGGTCTTATTTTCCTCTGTCATTGTTTTGAACCTCCCAAATGACCTCATATGTATTTATAAACAGTATATCAAAAACTGACGCATAAAAACGAATTAATGCTCGATTATCTTTATCATCTATTACTCATATTCAAAAAAAATATACAGTAATTTATCTGAAATATTGATAAAATTTAAAAATACAGTAAAATACTTGTGTAATTCTTTCATTTTCTATTATATATAAGAAGTATAAAAATCTACAATTCTTTCATAAAATATAAAATTTATGAATTGACGGAAATGTAAATGATTGGTATCATATGTTCATAGGGTATTTTGTCGAAAAATGACGAATTAAAATATAGACTCGCAAACTTACAGAATATGAGGAGGATAACGAATATGAAATCTACTGGTATCGTTCGTAAAGTTGATGAATTAGGCCGTGTTGTAATTCCGATTGAATTACGTCGTACATTAGGTATTGCTGAAAAGGATGCTCTTGAAATTTACGTTGATGACGAAAAAATCATCCTAAAAAAATATAAGCCTAACATGACTTGCCAAGTAACTGGTGAAGTGTCTGATGGTAACCTTTCTTTAGCTGAAGGTAAAATTATCTTAAGCAAAGAAGGCGCTGAACAGATCTTAAACGAACTTCAACAATATATTCAAGCAGTAAAATAAGCTTCTCAATTATGAGAAGCTTATTTTTTATCAACATGATAGATTTGATAGACGTCTCGTTTCGACAAATCTCGATCTTTGGCCGCCTTTTTAATTGCATCCTTTGAAGACATTCCTTGCTCGTTTATGTAATGTTCGATATGATCGTATACTGATATAGCTTCCCACCACTGTTCCTCTGAAGCAGCTTCCTCTTTTGACCCGGATACTAATATACAAAATTCACCACGAACCTCATTTTGCTTTGTCCATTCAATCGCTTCTTCTACCGAACCACGAATAAATTCTTCAAATTTTTTCGTTAGTTCTCGGCACAATACAATTTCTCTATTTCCAAGTACTTCTTTCATAGAAATTAGTGTATCATCTAACCGATGCGGCGCTTCATAGAACATCATCGTAGTTGGAACATAACGAAGCTTTTCTAATTCCGCCTTACGTTCTTTTTTATTTCTGTGCAAAAATCCGTAAAAATAAAAATGTCTCGTTTCTAACCCTGATGCAATTAGCGCTGTAAGAGCAGCATTTGCCCCTGGAAGTGGAATAACATGATATTGTTTCTCTACAGCTTCTACAACAATGTCGTAGCCTGGATCAGAAATACAAGGCATACCTGCATCACTTACAAGAGCTACTGTTTTTCCATCTTCTAGCTTATCTAAAATTTTCTGTCCACTTACTTCCTTATTATGCTCATGATAACTCATAACTGGTGTTTCAATTTCAAAATAGTTACAAAGCTTTTTCGTCTGCCGCGTATCTTCAGCAGCAATGATATCAGCCTCTTTCAATATCCGAATCGAACGAAACGTCATATCTTCTAAATTACCAATCGGCGTTGGGACTAAATATAAGGCTCCCTTTTCATTTGCTTGAAAACTTTTTTGCTGCCACATAGTGTTCTCCTTTTTGCATATATTCTTCTTTTTCTTTTCGCTTTAACTGTTTAAAATGATATTCAGCTTGCATCGCTGTAGTTTTATCTCCATGAACCTCTACGTATTTTAAAACAACAGGAAGCCTAGCACGAGTATAACGTGCTCCCTTCCCACTATTATGAGTTTGAATTCGTTTCTCTAAATTATTTGTATACCCTGCATAATAACTCCTATCTGAACATTCTACTACATAAAAATAATGTTTATTCTTCTCCATATAAGATTGAACGAAGCTCCTTTGTATACTCATTATTTTCCTCATATACAAAAAGGGGTGGCAAAATTTTCAAATCTGCATTTCCATCTTTAATTCCTTCTATTAGTAGCGTATTTGCTTCTTTACCCGCCTTTGGATATACAAACTGCACACGTTTTGGTTCAATCTTATACTTTCTCATTAGTGTTACAATATCAAGTAATCGACCTGGACGATGAACAAATGCTACCTTACCACCTTGCTTTACAAGCTGACTACTAGCATATACGACATCCTCTAATGTACACATAATTTCATGACGAGCTATAGCTAAATGCTCGTTAATGTTTTTCTCAGATGCCTTTGGCGTTTGAAAATACGGCGGATTACATGTTACAACATCGTATTGATGACGCCCAAGCTGCTCTGGCATATCCTTTAAGTCTCCATGAATTAACTGGATTCTTTCTTCTAACTTGTTATACTGGATGCTTCTTACTCCCATATCATACAAGCGTTCTTGAATTTCTACCCCTGTAATATTCCCTTTCGTTCTCGTGCTTAACAAAAGCGGAATAACAGCATTTCCTGTACATAAATCAAGCAAATTTCCCTTTTGAATCGGAACCCATGCAAAATTCGCAAGTAACACTGCGTCTAAAGAAAAATTAAACACAGATGGACTTTGAATAATTTCCATTTCTTCCGCTAGTAAATAATCTAAACGTTCATCTTCATATAAGTGCATATACGATTTCCTTTCTTATACTTAGCCTACCCTATTTGAACGTAAAACTAAGACCTATTTCATCTTATCTTTACTCTCATGTATAAAAAATTACCTTTCCAATATATTGGAAAGGTAATTTCATTTTTTATTTAAAAATGACAGACAGAATAAACAATCCCCTTCTTTACGTACACTTCCATAATGTAAATTACAGATATGGAAACCTTCTTGATATAGGCGTGCTAGGTTATCGTAGCCTTCACCAATATCCGTTTTAGGCTTCATTTCTTTTCGTTTTTGAGTTTTTTGTTTTTCCTTATTCTGTATTTCTTCAAAACGACGTCGCAAATTTTCATTTTCCATTTTAATATGTTGGTTTTCTTCAAGTAACTCTGCAAGATGTTGCTTTAATTCTCCCAACTGCTTATATAAATGTCCAATTTGCTCTTCCATACTGGAAACCGCTGCAAAAATATCCTTTTTCTCCACAAGCACCCACCTCATTAATCTGTGGTTTGACTCGAAACGACCCCTTCATTAATTAATTCATCTAACGTATATTCTACTATCCGTTCCTTGTCTACTAATTCCACTTGAATTAATCTTTCTAAAATATTTAATCCGATAACGCGTCCAAGACCATGCGGTGTTTGTATACGTTGATCTAAATCAGGAAGTTGCTCTTTTGCCGCTTCATACTCGTCATTCTCATATTTTAAGCAACACATTAATCGGCCACATAAGCCAGAAATTTTCGCAGGATTTAATGATAAATTTTGATCCTTTGCCATTTTAATGGATACAGGTTCAAAATCACCTAAAAATGTAGAACAACAAAGCATACGGCCGCATGGACCAATACCACCAAGCATTTTTGCTTCATCGCGAACACCAATTTGTCTTAGCTCAATTCTTGTCCGAAAAATTGCAGCTAAGTCTTTTACAAGTTCACGAAAGTCAATACGACCATCCGCTGTAAAATAGAAAATAATCTTATTACGATCAAACGTATATTCTACGTCTACAAGCTTCATATCAAGTTTATGTTCCCCTACCTTTTGTTGACAAACTTGATATGCTTCTTTTGCAGCATGTTTGTTCTCTTCAACAATTGTCCGATCATTTTCATTTGCAATGCGAATGACTTTCTTTAGCGGTAGTACCACATCATTTTCATCAACTTGCTTTTTTGTAATAACTACTTTCCCATATTCAATACCTCGTACAGTTTCCACGATCACAAATTCATTTTCCGAGATATCGAATTGATTCGGGTCAAAGTAATACACTTTTCCGGCCTTCTTAAAGCGAACACCTACTACATCATACAAAACGGTCATCCCTCCTGCAACCGCAACACTAACTGTTCGAACACAAGCTGCGCATTTACATTAGCGTTGATTCTATTTTTTGCTTCTAATATATTAAAAAGAGCTGATACAATGCGCTTCTGAGCGTAAGAGAAAGAATGAAACATCTCCTTTTGATCTTGAAAGATAAGACGATCTTCCTCTCCTAATTGAACATATAATAAATCCCTATAAATAAGGAGTAAAATATCTAAACCTTGTTGTAATTGTTCCTTCTCTCCAAAGTGTTTCCCCCACTTTTCTTGTACAAAAAAAAGAGAGGTTGTATCTTTTTCGAGCGCTTCACATAATTTTATCACTAAAGCTCGTGCTTGTGCAAACCATTCATCATTACACAGTAATAACGCTTCCTCAAAACTATTCGTAAGCTGTGCAGCAAGGGTAGATAAAGAAACTGCAATTCCATCCCCCTGCAGTCTCTCAATTAAAGATTCTGTAGACAAAGGTCTAAATGTCACAACTTGGCAACGAGATAAAATAGTATTTAAAATTTGATGACTTTGTTCAGTAAGTAAAATAGCTGTTGTATTGCTGCTTGGTTCTTCTAAAAATTTTAATAAGGTATTAGCAGCATTTGCTGTCATTCGATTTGCATGCTCAATAATATATACCTTTTTATTTGCCTCTAAACCCGTTTTTGAAAACTCTTCCTGTAAATCATGAATTTGTTGTTTTTTAATAGATAACCCATCTGGTCTTACAATATGTAAATTAGGATGGTTACCTGAATCAATCCGGCGGCAATTCGTACATGTATGACACGGCTCTACACCGTTTCTTTGTTTACAAAGAAAACTTTTTGCCATTTGAATTGCCGTTTCATATTTTCCAGTTCCTTTTGCACCTTCTAACAAATAAGCGTGGGATATACGCCCTTTTGCAATACTATTCATCAACATCTTTACACCAATGGGCTGTATAGCAGAAAGCTGCTCCCACGTCCTCGTCATAATGCATACCTCACTTGTTTTATACTTTCCTTCTATTATAACAATTTATCTTCTATAAGCTGAATAACTTCTTCCACAATCTTTTCTATTGGCTGATCTGCGTTCACAACGACTATGCGATCTAAGAAGCGATCTACAACCTGTAAATAACCATCACGTACGCACTTATGGAATTCAATACTTTCCATATCTAAACGATTCACTTCACGATTAGCATCCTTTTCGATGCGATCTAAGCCTGCTTCAGGTTCAATATCTAGATAGATTGTCAAATTAGGCATACAATCTTCAGTCGCAAACCGATTAATTTCAAATACCTTATCAATCCCTAGACCTCTTGCATAACCTTGATAAGCAAGAGAGCTGTCAATAAAGCGATCACATAATACAAGATAGTTTTTCTCCAAAGCTGGCATAACTTTTTCTACTAAATGTTGTCTGCGTGCTGCAGCATATAATAATGCCTCCGTACGTGCTTCCATCATCGTATACTCTTGGTTATGTAAGATTGCTCGGATCTCTTCTGAAATCGCTATACCACCTGGTTCTCGCGTTGCTATGACTTTTTGTTCTTTCTTTTCAAAGTACGGTAATAACTTTGTAATTAATGTCGATTTACCTGAACCCTCTGGTCCTTCAATTGTTACAAATAATCCCTTCATCCTAAAACCTACTTTCTTCCTATATCATACACATTCATATATTTTACATTCCCTTGAAAACGAGCACCCGTTTCTTCTAAATAAGAAATTTGTTCGATGTGTTCTGTCGTAATTTCTTCTCCATACATCAGTAATGGAATACCCGGTGGATACGGAATAACCATATCCGCTGCAATCATCCCCGCAGCTTCTTGTAAAGGTACAATTTTTTTCTTATACTTTCCTAATTGCTTATAAGTAAATGGTAAAGAAGAGAATCCCTCTCTGTAAGTATACCGAATAGATGGTATCTTGTCTGTTACCGTATAATTACGTAATGCTGACCGTATTACTTCTATGGCCTTCATATACTGCTCATTCACTTGTAATGGTAAAATAAATAGAACATTATATGGATCTGCCATTTCTGCGTATATACCTATCTTTTCAAATATAGATTGTAATTCATATCCAGACAGCTCACAGCGTGTTTGTACCGTAACTTTTAACTCATCCTGCAAAGGATACTGTAAAACAGCAATTTGTGGAATACCCTGCAATTCCTCCCTAAATCGCCTCACAAACTCCACGATTTTATGACAGCCCTTCTCCTTCATATTTGCTAATGTAAACCGAGCCACATCTAATGAAGCCATAATCGGATAAGACGGACTGCTAGATTGTAACATATTTAAATAAGAAGAAACTTTTTCTTCATGTACTAAATTACTATTGATATGTAAATAAGACCCCATAGTCATAGCGGGTAATGTTTTATGCGCTGAGTGTACAACTATATCAGCACCGTATTCTAATGCTGACTTAGGAAATGGCTCTCCTATACAAAAATGAGCTCCATGTGCCTCATCTACTAAAACAGGAATTTTATGTGCGTGTGCGCACATAATACTTTTCTTTAAGTCAACTCCCATACCATAATAATTGGGATGTGTTAAAATCAATGCCTTTGCTTCTGGATATCGTTCAATAGCTCCTTTAATGACCTCATGCTCAACTCCAACTGGTATACCATACAATTCATCAATCCAAGGCTCTAAAAATACTGGATTCGCTCCAGCTAACTTCAGGCCATTAATAATAGACTTGTGGCAATTTCTTTGTACAAGAACAATATCATGCTCCTTGCAGCATGATAAAATCATTGCCAAATTTCCAACTGTAGAACCATTAATTAAAAAATAACTCTTTTTTACATTATATACATCAGCCAATAATTGCTGTGCTTCATCTATACATTCAAACGGACTATGCAAATCATCTAATCCTGTTAATTCCGTTACATCAATAGAAAGCACATCAATAAAACCTGCTTGTGCCTGCTCCGGAAAATTCAAACCATTTTTATGTCCTGGAACATGTAAAGATAAAGGCTTTTTATTTTTAAACTGGAGTAACGTCTCATATAATGGTATTCGATTTTGATTCATGTTTATCTCTTCCTTACTTTTCATTCTCTATCTATTATACAGAGATATTAGGGCAAAAAAAATAATAGGCATGTGCGCCTATTTATGAATATGATATTTGGATCTTTCGCAGTTGTTCTAAATAGTATATATATTTAGGATCATTCGTTTCAGTTTCTACCATGTCCCGTTCACAAGCATCACATATAAAACTTGTGTGTACATGTATACCATCATCTTTCCTATTCCCACATACAATGCAAACCTCATGTTTTATTTTCATATCTTTATCCTAATCATTTTTCTCTAAATGAAAACGATGTAGGATATTCCTCCCCTCTATTTTGAATTAAAATATACTTACTTCTATTCCTTGACACTTTTCCGGAAAATATACATCGTTTCGTTATATATGTATGATATGAATCCTATTTGGGCAGTGTGTTTGTCACACACATGATGAAATTAAACTTTCTTCCACAGTACTTTTATTATCTTTTCACCTGAAAATATAAAAAAGCATGAGTCAATTGACTCATGCTTTAATTGCTTGGCGACGTCCTACTCTCACAGGGACAAGGTCCCAACTACCATCGGCGCTAGAGAGCTTAACTTCCGTGTTCGGTATGGGAACGGGTGTGACCTCTCTGCCATCATCACCAAACTATTGAAGGCATATTCCTTCAAAACTAGATAACATTTGCTTCATATTATATGGTTAAGTCCTCGATCTATTAGTATTCGTCAGCTCCACATGTCACCATGCTTCCACCTCGAACCTATCAACCTGATCATCTTTCAG
>NZ_KB895592.1:0-47514 GCF_000374885.1 Bacillus sp. 105MF
CCTTCAAAACGTCGAAACCTCGGCTAAACAAAGGAAAAAACCTCTGTCTAACCGAAAGTCCCCCTTAGGCAGTTCCCGATTGTGCACAACAAGCGATGTTTCTGTACGAAATTTCTCGATAATGCATCATATCCATTATAGACAAAAGGGAAAATTCTATACAGAAAAATTAAACACGACGACGTTTTGGCGGACGACATCCATTATGAGGAACTGGAGTAACATCTCTGATTGCTGTTACTTCTAGACCTGCAGCTTGAAGAGCACGAATTGCAGCTTCACGACCAGCACCAGGACCTTTTACAGTAACCTCTAAAGTTTTTAAACCATGCTCCATTGCAACTTTAGCAGCAGTTTCAGCAGCCATTTGCGCAGCGAATGGAGTAGATTTACGAGATCCACGGAAACCAAGTGCACCAGCACTAGACCAAGAAAGTGCGTTACCATGAGTATCTGTAAGTGTTACGATTGTGTTGTTGAAAGTAGAACGAATATGAGCAATACCAGCTTCAATATTCTTTTTCACACGTTTTTTACGAGTGTTTGTTTTACGTGCCATTGTTAGTTCAACCTCCTTTACTTATTATTTCTTTTTATTTGCTACTGTACGACGTGGACCTTTACGCGTACGAGCATTATTTTTAGAATTTTGACCACGAACTGGTAAACCACGACGGTGACGAAGACCACGGTAAGAACCGATCTCCATTAGACGTTTAATGTTAAGAGAAACTTCACGACGAAGGTCTCCCTCAACTTTAACGCGGTCTACGATGTCACGGATACGTCCTAATTCGTCTTCCGTTAAATCACGAACTCGTGTTTCTTCAGAAACACCAGCTTCAGCAAGAATTTTTTCAGCAGTTGTGCGACCAATGCCGAATACGTAAGTTAAAGAAATAACAACGCGCTTGTCACGAGGAATATCTACACCTGCGATACGTGCCATTCCGAATGCACCTCCTTCTGATTAACCTTGTTTTTGTTTATGTTTAGGGTTTTCACAAATAACCATTACTTTTCCACGTCTACGAATAACTTTACATTTTTCGCAGATTGGTTTAACTGACGGTCTTACTTTCATGTCTCGAACCTCCTTAAAGATTACGGAGTGCTATATTATTTAAAACGGTACGTAATACGACCACGATTTAAATCGTACGGAGATAATTCTACCGTAACTTTGTCTCCTGGTAAAATCCGAATGAAGTTCATACGGATTTTACCAGAAACGTGAGCCAATACGACATGCCCATTCTCTAATTCTACTTTGAACATAGCATTTGGCAACGTTTCAAGAACGGTACCTTCGACTTCAATTACATCATCTTTAGCCATTCAATAGTTCTCCCTTCTTCAAATCAGTAACATTTTACACTGCTCTGAAATCCCGGAGAGCCAGCTACTTATAAAGTGGTAAGGATTTCGTATCCTGCTTCTGTAAGAGCAATCGTGTGCTCAAAATGTGCACACCATTTACCATCTACCGTTACCACTGTCCAGTCATCAGATAGTGTTTTTACATATCGTCTTCCTTGGTTCACCATCGGTTCGACACAGATGACCATTCCCGGCTTTAATCTAGGACCTTTATTTGGTGGACCGTAGTGCGGGATCTGAGGGTCCTCATGTAAGTCTTGCCCGATTCCGTGACCAACATACTCCCTAACGATCGAGAATCCATTATCTTCAGCATACGTTTGAACTGCATGTGAAACATTTGATAATCTCACGCCTGGTTTTATTTGTTCTAGACCAAGATACAACGATTTTTCTGTGACATCAAGTAGCTTTTGAACAGATTCAGAAATGTTTCCTACTGGATACGTCCACGCAGAATCTCCATGGTACCCATTGTATTTCGCACCAATATCGATACTGATGATATCACCTTCTTGGAGCTTGCGCTTACCTGGAATCCCATGTACAAGCTCTTCATTTACAGAAGCACAGATGCTTCCCGGAAATCCGTTGTATCCTTTAAAAGATGGCGTAGCACCATATTTTCGAATCGTCTTTTCCGCTATTTGATCGAGCTCTTTCGTTGTAATTCCTGGAGTAATATGCTTTTTCAACTCTTGATGAGTTAAAGCAACGATCTTGCCAGCTTCTCGCATGATTTCTATCTCGCGAGGAGTTTTGCAAATGATCATTACGCTAAGTCTCCAATGAGAACATCAATATCAGCAAATACCTTATTGATATCTTGCTCACCATTAATGCTTTGTAAGTAACCAAGCTCTTCATAGAAATCAAGCAAAGGTTTTGTTTGCTTAATATTTACCTCTAAACGATTCGCTACAGTTTCTTCATTGTCATCAGAGCGTTGATATAATTCGCCACCACATTTATCGCACACGTCAGCTTTTGCTGGCGGATTGAATTCTAAGTGATAAGTCGCACCGCACTCTTTACAAATACGACGGCCTGTAAGACGTTTTAATAGCAATCCTGAATCCACATTAATGTTTAAAACATAGTCGATTTTTTTGCCAAGATCTTTCATAATCTCTTCAAGTGCAGATGCCTGTGCAACTGTTCGTGGGAAACCATCTAGTAAGAAGCCTTTTACACAGTCTTCTTGACTTAAACGTTCACGAACAATTCCGATTGTAACTTCATCTGGAACAAGCGCACCTTTATCAATAAAGGACTTTGCTTGTAAACCAAGTTCAGTTTCAGCCTTCATAGCTGCACGGAACATATCTCCTGTTGAGATGTGAGGGATGTTATACTTGGCAACAATCTGTTCGGCTTGTGTACCTTTACCAGCACCAGGAAGCCCCATTAAAATTAAGTTCATCCTTGTTCCCCCTCAATACATGAGCATGTAGGGAAGACAATTCTTCCCACTTACTCACTGCTTGATAAACCCTTTGTAATGGCGTTTTACCAGTTGGCTTTCTAGCTGCTTCATTGTTTCTAAAGCAACGCCGACAACGATTAACATACTCGTTCCACCGATCTGTGCAGATGGAGGAAGATTTCCCAATTTCGTAAAGATAACTGGAAGAATTGCAATCGCTGCTAGGAAAATAGATCCTACAAAGGTCAAACGATACAAGATTTTTGTTAGATATTGTTCTGTATTCTTACCCGGACGAATACCTGGAACATATCCACCTTGCTTGTTTAGGTTTTCTGACATTTGCTCTGGATTAACCTGAACAAATGCATAGAAGTATGCGAAGGCTACAATGAGCGCTACATATATTATCATTCCCACTGGGTGGGAATAGTTAAAGTTTGCAATAATCCACTGCGATACGTCATGTTTCGGGAAGAACTGTGCAATAGTTGGAGGTGTAATTAAGAATGAAACAGCAAAAATTACTGGAATAACACCCGCACTATTTACCTTAAGCGGTAAATGTGTGTTTTGTGCTCCAGCATGATTACCATTTCCTCCTGTTACACGCTTCGCATATTGAATTGGGATCTTTCTAACAGCTTGTTGAATGAAAATAACACCAACAACAACTGCTAACACAGCTAGTAAAATCAATACAACTTTAACGATACTCATGAACAATTGATCTCCGGCATTTTGAAACTGTTGTTGATACACTTGAGATATTACACTTGGGATCGCTGCGGCAATACCACCAAAGATTAGGATGGAAATACCATTACCTACACCTTTAGCTGTAATCTGTTCACCTAACCACATTAAAAATGCAGTACCAGCAGTCAGTACCGTAGCAATGTATAAATAAGTGCTCCAACCTGGATTCAAAATTAACTGTCCACCTACCATACCGTTAAAACCGATTGACATACCAAACCCCTGAATAAACGCAAGAACAATTGTAAAATAACGCGTGAATTGCGTTAGTTTACGACGGCCCATTTCGCCTTGCTTCGACCATTCCGAAAATTTAGGAACAACATCCATCTGCAATAATTGCACGATGATGGATGCTGTAATATACGGCATGATTCCCATCGCAAAGATGGAGAAGTTTTTCAACGCGCCACCGCCAAATGTATTTAGGATGCCTAATGCATTTAACTGATCTTGTGCTTTCAGTACGTCTCCATTTGTGAATGGCACTGGGATAAACGTGCCAATCCTGAATACGATTAACATCGCTAAAGTGAATAATATTTTACGTCTTATCTCAGCAACGCGCATAAAGTTGGAGATTGTACGAAACATTAGATCACCTCAACTGATCCGCCAGCTGCTTCAATTGCTTCTTTAGCACTTGAAGAGAACTTGTGCGCTTTAACAGTTAATTTTTTCTCTACAGCTCCGCTTGCAAGAACTTTAACACCGTCGTTTAATTTGCTGATAACGCCAGTTTCCAGCAATAATTCAGGTGTTACTTCTGTACCATCTTCAAAACGATTTAACGTTGCTAAGTTTACGATAGCAAACTCTTTACGGTTAATGTTTGTGAAGCCGCGTTTTGGTAAACGACGGAATAATGGAGTTTGACCACCTTCGAAGCCAAGACGAACACCGCCACCAGAACGTGCGTTTTGTCCTTTATGACCTTTACCAGCAGTTTTACCGTTACCAGAACCGATACCACGACCGACACGGTTACGTACTTTACGAGAACCTTCTGCAGGTTTTAATTCATGAAGTTTCATTCCCAGGCACCTCCTTATATTAATGAGTTATCCTTAAGCTTCTTTTACAGTTACAAGGTGAGAAACTTTGTTGATCATACCAAGAATAGCAGGAGTTTCTTCCTTAACTACAGTTGAATTCAACTTTTTAAGACCTAAAGCTTCTACCGTCGCACGTTGATCTTGTGGACGACCAATTACACTACGAGTGAGGGTAATTTCTAACTTTTTCGCCATTTGTTTTCCCTCCTTCTTAACCTAGTAGCTCTTCTACAGATTTACCGCGTAATTTTGCAACATCTTCAGCGCGCTTAAGCTCGCTTAATCCGTTCACAGTAGCGCGAATCATGTTAATTGGTGTGTTAGAACCAAGAGATTTCGAAAGAATATCTTGTACACCAGCTAATTCAAGTACCGCACGAACTGGTCCACCAGCAATAACTCCAGTACCTTCAGCAGCAGGTTTTAAGAATACTTCACCAGCTCCAAAATGACCGTTGATTGTGTGTGGAATTGTTGTACCAACTAATGGTACTGTGATTAAGTTTTTCTTAGCGTCTTCGATAGCTTTGCGAATTGCGTCTGGTACCTCTTGTGCTTTACCCGTACCGAATCCAACATGACCGTTTTTATCGCCAACTACAACTAGTGCAGCAAAGCGGAAACGACGACCACCCTTAACAACTTTCGCGACACGATTTATCGTAACTACACGTTCTTCAAGTTCTAATTTACTTGGGTCAATGCGATGCATCAATTTTCCCTCCTTTGACCATTAAAATTGTAATCCAGCCTCACGAGCAGCTTCAGCTAGAGCTTTAACACGGCCATGGTATAAGTAACCACCGCGATCAAATACTACTTCTTTAACGCCTTTCTCTACAGCACGCTTAGCAACTGATTCTCCAACTTTCGTAGCAGCTTCAATATTGCTAGTACCGTTAAGAGCAAGGTCTTTATCAAGAGTAGATGCACTTACTAATGTTACACCATTTACATCATCAATAACTTGAGCGTAAATATGTTGGTTAGAACGGAACACATTTAAACGTGGACGTTCTGCAGTACCAGTAAGTTTTGCACGTACACGTGCATGTCTTTTCTTACGAGTCGCATTTTTATCAGCTTTAGTGATCATTCTTGTCACTCCTTTCTCTCACCTAACGGGTTTACTTAGCAGTTTTACCTTCTTTACGACGAACAACTTCGCCTTCGTAACGAATACCTTTGCCTTTATATGGCTCTGGAGCACGTACAGCACGGATGTTAGCAGCAAATTCGCCAACACGTTGCTTGTCGATACCTTTAATTACGATTTTAGTTGGTGCAGGTACTTCAACTTCAAGTCCTGCTTCCGGAGTCATTTCTACTGGATGAGAATAACCTACGCTTAATACAAGTTTATCACCTTGTTTTTGAGCACGGTAACCAACACCGACTAATTCAAGTCCGCGTGCGAAACCTGTAGTTACACCTTCAACCATGTTTCCGATTAAAGCACGAGTTGTACCGTGTAATGCACGGTGTTCCTTCTGTTCAGATGGACGCTCAACTGTTAGTGTATTTTCTTCAATTTTGATAGACATATCAGCATTGAAAGTACGAGTTAATTCACCTTTAGGGCCTTTTACTGTTACAGTATTGTCTTCTGCAACTGTGATAGTAACACCTGCAGGGATTTCAAGAATCTTTTTACCAATACGAGACATGTGGTCACACCTCCGTTCGTTTTAAATATATATTACCAAACGTATGCTACTACTTCTCCACCAGTTTGTAATTGACGAGCATCTTTGTCTGTCATTACTCCCTTAGATGTAGAAACAAGAGCGATACCTAATCCGTTAAGTACACGTGGTACTTCGTCAGCTTTAGCGTAAACGCGTAAGCCAGGTTTACTGATACGTTTTAATCCAGTGATTACACGTTCATTGTTTGCACCATATTTCAGGAAAATACGAAGGATACCTTGTTTGTTATCCTCGATGTATTCTACATCACGAATGAAACCTTCACGTTTTAAAAGTTCAGCGATCTCTTTTTTGATTTTAGAAGCAGGAACCTCTAATTTCTCATGACGTACCATGTTCGCATTACGGATGCGAGTAAGCATGTCTGCAATTGGATCTGTCATCACCATGTGTTTTACCTCCTTCCCATTTGTGGGTTTTACCAACTAGCTTTTTTAACACCAGGAATTTGACCTTTATATGCAAGTTCACGGAAACAAATACGGCAAAGCTTAAATTTGCGGTATACAGAATGCGGACGACCGCAGCGTTCGCAACGTGTATACTCTTGTACTTTAAACTTAGGAGTACGCTTTTGTTTCGCGATCATAGATTTTTTAGCCACGTTTTCGCCTCCTCTACTTAGCGTTGGCTTCCATTATTTTTGGAATGGCATACCGAATTGTGTTAAAAGTTCACGAGCTTCTTCATCAGTTTTCGCTGTAGTAACGATTACGATGTCCATACCGCGGACTTTACTTACTTTATCATAATCAATCTCAGGGAAAATTAGTTGCTCTTTAACACCTAATGTGTAGTTACCACGACCGTCGAATGATTTCTTAGAAACACCACGGAAATCACGCACACGTGGTAAAGAAACTGATACTAATTTATCGAAGAACTCATACATTTGCTCACCGCGTAAAGTTACTTTTGCACCGATTGGCATACCTTCACGAAGACGGAAACCAGCGATTGATTTTTTAGCGCGAGTTACAACAGGTTTTTGACCTGCGATATGCGTTAATTCTTCTACTGCATTGTCTAAAGCTTTTGAGTTAGATACCGCGTCACCAACACCAGTGTTGATTACGATCTTTTCGATTTTCGGTACTTCCATCACAGATTTATAGTTAAACTTGCTCACTAGAGCAGGAGTAATTTCCTTTTGGAACTTCTCTTTAAGGCGATTCAATGAAGTGACCTCCTTTCTTAAGAAAATTATTTATCTAATAATTCACCAGATTTTTTTGCAATACGAACTTTTTTACCATCTTCTACTTTGAAGCCTACACGAGTAGGTTCGCCTGTTTTCGGATCTAATACCATAACATTAGAAACGTGAATAGGTGCTTCTTTCGTAATAATTCCACCTTGTGGATTTAATTGAGATGGCTTAGAGTGTTTCTTAACGATGTTAACACCCTCAACGATAACACGGTTTTGCTTTGGGAAAGCCACAAGGATAACACCTTGTTTTCCTTTGTCTTTACCAGTGATTACCTGTACTTTATCACCTTTTTTTACATGCATCTTAATTCTGCACCTCCTTAGCAAGGCAATACCTTAAATTATAGAACTTCTGGAGCTAAAGAAACGATCTTCATGAAGTTGCTATCACGTAATTCACGAGCTACTGGTCCGAAAATACGAGTACCACGTGGGCTCTTATCGTCTTTAATGATAACCGCTGCGTTTTCATCAAATTTAATGTAAGAACCGTCCGGACGACGAGCTCCGCTCTTCGTACGTACCACTACTGCCTTAACAACGTCACCTTTTTTAACAACGCCACCTGGTGTTGCTTGTTTTACCGTAGCAACGATAATATCACCAATGTTAGCATATTTACGACCAGAGCCGCCTAATACTTTAATTGTTAAAAGTTCACGTGCACCAGAGTTGTCAGCAACTTTCAAACGAGATTCTTGTTGGATCATGTTATGAAACCTCCCTTCGGACTAAAAATTCCGATTCGTCTATTTAGATAATAACCGCTTCTTCAACGATTTCAACTAAACGGAAACGCTTAGTAGCAGAAAGCGGGCGAGTTTCCATGATTTTTACGATATCGCCAATTTTTGCTTGGTTTTGCTCATCATGGGCTTTGTACTTTTTAGAATACTTAACACGTTTTCCGTACAAGGAATGAGTTTTGTAAGTTTCAACTAAAACTGTAATCGTTTTGTCCATTTTGTCAGACACTACACGACCAGTATAAACTTTGCGTTGGTTACGTTCGCTCACTATGCAAACCTCCCCTCAATTTATCGATTAATTCCGATCTCTCTTTCACGAACTACAGTTTTCATACGAGCAATTGCTTTACGCACTTCACGGATGCGAGTTGGATTCTCTAATTGTCCTGTAGCAAGTTGGAAGCGAAGATTAAACAACTCTTCCTTTAAAGCTTTAACTTTTGTTTCGATTTCGGCAGTGGTTAATTCACGAATATCATTAGTTTTCATTAGATTCACCACCATTTTCTTCACGTTTTACGAATTTACATTTCACTGGTAATTTGTGAGCTGCAAGACGTAAGGCTTCGCGTGCTACCTCTTCAGATACACCCGCGATTTCGAACATAATTTTCCCAGGTTTTACTACTGCTACCCAGCCTTCTGGTGCCCCTTTACCGGAACCCATACGTACTTCTAGAGGTTTTGCAGTGTAAGGCTTAGAAGGGAAAATTTTAATCCATACTTTACCGCCACGTTTCATGTAACGAGTCATTGCACGACGAGCAGCTTCGATTTGACGGTTTGTAATCCATGAAGCAGCTTGTGCTTGTAAACCGAATTCACCGAAAGCAATTTCAGCTCCACCTTTTGCACGACCACGCATTTTACCACGATGCTCTCTACGATATTTTACGCGTTTAGGCATTAACATATTATTTTCCTCCTTCCTCAGAAGCTTTCTTTTTTGTAGGAAGGACTTCTCCACGGTAGATCCATACTTTTACGCCTAATTTACCGTATGTTGTATCAGCTTCAACTGCTGCATAGTCAATATCAGCGCGAAGTGTATGAAGTGGAACAGTTCCTTCACTGTAAGATTCTGCACGAGCGATATCAGCTCCGCCAAGACGACCAGAAACCTGTGTTTTAATACCTTTAGCTCCTGCACGCATAGCACGTTGAATTACTTGCTTCTGTGCACGACGGAAAGATACACGGTTTTCTAATTGACGAGCGATGTTTTCGCCTACTAATTTAGCGTTAAGATCAGCTCTCTTAACTTCTAAGATGTTGATGTGTACACGCTTGCCTGTTAATTGGTTAAGAGCTTTACGAAGCGCTTCAACTTCTGTACCACCTTTACCAATTACCATACCAGGTTTTGCAGTGTGAATTGTAACATTTACACGATTTGCTGCACGTTCGATTTCTACTTTAGCAACAGCAGAATCTTTTAAGCGTACAGTAATGTACTCACGGATTTTGATGTCTTCATGTAATAATGTAGCGTAATCTTTTTCAGCGAACCAACGAGATTCCCAGTCACGGATAACACCGACACGAAGACCAATTGGATTAACCTTCTGACCCATCGATTATCCCTCCTTCTTTTCTGATACCACAACTGTAATGTGGCTTGTGCGTTTGTTAATTTGGCTTGCACGACCCATTGCACGTGGACGGAAACGTTTCAACGTTGGACCTTCGTCAACGAAAACTGTTTCAACAACTAGGTTGTTAATGTCCATTTCGTAATTGTGCTCTGCATTTGCGATTGCAGATTTTAAAACTTTCTCTACAACTGGAGAAGCAGTTTTTGGTGTGTGGTTAAGGATAGCAATCGCTTCACCCACTTGCTTACCTCGGATTAAGTCTACAACTAAACGAACTTTACGAGGAGCAATACGAACTGTTCTCGCTACTGCTTTAGCTTGCATTGAAGTGCCTCCTCTCATTATCTTCTAGTTTTCTTATCGTCAGCAAGGTGACCTTTGTACGTACGAGTTGGTGCGAATTCACCTAACTTATGGCCAACCATATCCTCAGTGATGTACACAGGTACGTGTTTACGACCATCATATACAGCAATTGTATGACCGATGAACTGAGGGAAGATTGTTGAACGGCGAGACCAAGTTTTAACAACTTGTTTTTGCTCAGATGCAACTAATTTTTCCATTTTGCTCATTAAGTGATCATCGACAAATGGTCCTTTTTTTAAGCTACGAGCCATTGTGGTGCCTCCCTTCGTGATTGGCGTACGGTTCTAGAAATGAACCGTACTACAATCCCATTATTTTTTACGACGACGAACGATAAATTTATCAGACGCTTTATTTTTCTTACGAGTCTTGAATCCAAGAGTTGGTTTACCCCATGGAGACATTGGAGACTTACGTCCGATTGGAGAGCGTCCTTCACCACCACCGTGTGGGTGATCAACTGGGTTCATTACAGAACCACGAACTGTTGGGCGCTTACCTAACCAGCGAGAGCGACCCGCTTTACCGATTTTGATAAGTTCATGTTGTTCGTTACCTACTTGGCCGACTGTAGCGCGACAAGCAGATAATACTAAACGCACTTCACCAGAAGTTAAACGTACAAGTACGTATTTTCCTTCTTTACCAAGTACTTGAGCAGATGTACCAGCAGAACGAACTAATTGTCCGCCACGACCAGGCTTAAGCTCGATGTTATGAACAACAGTACCTACTGGAATGTTGATTAATGGTAATGCGTTACCGATTTTAATGTCAGCTTCAGCGCCAGACATAACTTCCATACCTACTTCTAAGTTTTTAGGAGCAAGGATGTAACGTTTTTCACCGTCAACGTAGTTAATTAATGCGATATTCGCAGAGCGGTTTGGATCGTATTCGATCGTAGCAACGCGTCCTGGAATTCCATCTTTGTTACGTTTAAAGTCGATGATACGGTATTGACGCTTATGTCCGCCACCTTGGTGACGTACAGTAATTTTACCTTGGTTATTACGACCAGCCTTTTTGCTTAAAGGCGCAAGTAAAGACTTTTCCGGTCTGTCAGTCGTAATTTCAGCGAAATCATTCGTTGTCATATTACGACGACCGTTAGTAGTTGGTTTATACTTCTTAATTGCCATCTCAATTTCCCTCCTTCTTTAGTAAGAATTAAACACCTTGGAAGATTTCGATTTCTTTGCTGTCAGCAGTTAGCTTAACGATTGCTTTACGACGACGGTTAGTAAAACCAGCGTGACGACCAACGCGTTTTGCTTTCGGCTTGTAGTTCATGATATTTACTTTGTCTACATTAACACCAAAGATCGCTTCTACAGCGTCTTTAACTTCTGTTTTATTAGATTTAACGTCCACATCGAACGTGTATTTTTTTTCAGCCATCATTTCCATAGAACGTTCAGTGATAACTGGGCGCTTAATGATATCACGAGGATCTCTCATTATGCAAGCACCTCCTCTACTTTTTCCACTGCCGCTTTTGTCATGATTAGCTTATCATGATGAAGCACGTCTAAAACGTTTACGCCATCAGCAGTGATTACTGTTACTCCAGGAATATTGCGAGCAGATAACTCTACAGCTTCGTTTGCATCAGCAGTTACGATAAGAGCTTTCTTCTCTACAGTTAATCCTTTAAGTACTGCTACCATGTCTTTTGTTTTTGGTGCATTTAACACTAGGTCTTCAAGAACTACAATGTTGTTCTCAACCACTTTAGTAGCTAATGCAGATTTAATAGCTAAGCGACGAACTTTCTTAGGAAGTTTGTACGCATAGCTTCTTGGTGTAGGTCCGAATACCGTACCACCACCACGCCATTGAGGAGAGCGGATAGAACCTTGACGAGCACGTCCAGTTCCTTTTTGACGCCATGGTTTACGACCACCACCGCGCACTTCAGAGCGAGTTTTTACTTTGTGTGTACCTTGACGTAAAGATGCACGTTGCATCATTACAGCTTCGAAAAGTACAGCTTCATTTGGTTCGATACCGAAAATAGCTTCAGCTAATTCGATTTCACCAACCTGTGAACCAGTTTGGTTATATACAGTAACTTTTGGCATTGGAATTCCTCCTTCCTATTGTGAATTATTTACTAACCTTCACAGCGCCTTGAACAACTACAAGAGATTTCTTAGCACCTGGAACGTTACCTTTTACTAGTAATAAGTTGCGCTCAGCGTCAACTTGAACGATTTCTAAGTTTTGGATTGTAACTTGGTCTCCACCCATACGTCCAGCAAGTTTTTTACCTTTGAATACACGGTTCGGAGCAACTGGGCCCATTGAACCAGGACGACGGTGATAGCGAGAACCATGAGACATAGGTCCGCGAGATTGTCCGTGGCGTTTAATAACACCTTGGAAACCTTTACCTTTAGAAATTCCTGTTACGTCAACGATTTCACCTGCAGTGAAAACTTCAACTTTTACCTCTTGACCAACCTCTAATCCGTCCACGTCTGCATCGCGGATTTCGCGAATGAAGCGCTTAGGAGTAGTAGATGCTTTAGCAGTGTGGCCTTGCTCAGGTTTGTTAGTTAACTTTTCACGTTTATCGTCAAATCCTAACTGAATTGCATTATAGCCGTCAGTTTCTGTTGTTTTCTTTTGAAGAACAACGTTTGGAGTCGCAGCGATTACTGTTACTGGGATTAACTCACCGTTTTCAGCAAATACTTGAGTCATACCGATCTTTCTTCCTAAGATTCCTTTGGTCATGAGTTACACCTCCTACATTTTTAAGTTATATAAATTATAATTTGATTTCGATATCTACACCAGATGGTAAGTCTAAACGCATTAATGAATCTACTGTTTGCGGAGTAGGACTCACGATGTCGATTAGACGTTTGTGCGTGCGCATTTCGAATTGCTCACGAGAATCTTTGTACTTATGAACAGCACGAAGAATTGTGTAAACAGTTTTTTCAGTTGGTAATGGGATCGGACCAGAAACTGTTGCCCCAGAACGCTTAGCTGTTTCTACAATTTTCTCAGCTGACTGATCAAGAATACGGTGATCGTAAGCTTTTAAACGGATACGGATTTTTTCTTTTGCCATTATTTTCCCTCCTTCGTTCGCCTATTTCTAAAATAGACCTTCTCCATGGAAATTTCCCCACACCATGCCATGGCAAAGCGGCCGGGTGTGTCAGCAACCTTCCACTTCATCGCAGTCAAAGACCAACATTGTCTATTATACAATGTTATTCGTCTAGATGCAAGCATCTTTTTGTTTGCATCTACTTTTCTCTACTTTTGCTATTATACATGGCACTTTAAAGAATTTCAAGTTTTCATCTACTCTCATTTAACTTACAATTTTTGGTCGTTACTTTCGTTTTATATACTATAGAAGAAACTCATTCAAAAATAGAAAATGCACCTCTTTCTTCTATATAAACAAGCAATAAAAAAACTCAAGGGAGAATCCCTTGAGTTTTTAATAATCTATTTAAAGATTATTCAGCAACGATTGTAGCAACTACACCGTAACCTACTGTACGTCCACCTTCACGAATAGAGAATTTAGTTCCCTCTTCGATTGCGATTGGAGCGATAAGTTCGATAGTCATTTCGATGTTGTCACCAGGCATTACCATTTCAGTACCTTCTGGTAATTGGATGATACCAGTTACGTCAGTTGTACGGAAATAGAATTGCGGACGGTAGTTAGCGAAGAATGGAGTGTGACGTCCACCTTCTTCTTTAGATAATACGAAAACTTCAGCTTTGAATTTAGCGTGAGCTTTTACAGAACCGCTTTTAGCAAGAACTTGTCCACGTTGGATGTCTTCACGAGCAACCCCACGAAGTAGAGCACCAATGTTGTCTCCTGCTTGAGCTTGGTCAAGAAGTTTACGGAACATTTCTACACCAGTTACAGTTGTAGAAGCGTTCTCTTCAGCAAGACCGATGATTTCTACTACGTCACCAACTTTAACTACTCCACGCTCTACACGACCAGTTGCAACTGTACCACGACCTGTGATAGAGAATACATCCTCGATAGGCATTAAGAATGGTTTGTCAGTTTCACGTTCTGGAGTTGGGATGTAAGCATCAACTTCAGCCATTAATTCGATGATTTTTTCTTCCCACTCAGCTTCTCCTTGAAGAGCTTTAAGAGCAGAACCTTTAACTACAGGAATATCGTCGCCTGGGAATCCGTATTCAGATAATAGGTCGCGAACTTCCATTTCTACTAATTCTAATAATTCTTCGTCGTCTACCATGTCGCATTTGTTTAAGAATACAACGATGTAAGGAACACCTACTTGACGAGAAAGAAGGATGTGCTCACGTGTTTGAGGCATTGGGCCATCAGCAGCAGATACTACTAAGATACCGCCGTCCATTTGAGCAGCACCAGTGATCATGTTTTTAACATAGTCAGCGTGACCTGGGCAGTCAACGTGTGCATAGTGACGAGTTTCAGTTTCGTACTCAACGTGTGCAGTTGAGATTGTGATACCGCGCTCTCTTTCTTCTGGAGCAGCATCGATTTGGTCGTATCCGCGTGCTTCAGCACCACCAGCTTTTGCAAGAACTGTAGTGATCGCAGCAGTTAATGTAGTTTTACCATGGTCAACGTGGCCGATTGTACCGATGTTAACATGGGGTTTAGAACGTTCGAATTTAGCTTTAGCCATTCTAAATTCCTCCTTAGTTTATATAGGTTATTTTATATTTAGACTAGAAAGTGAAACTTAAGTCCCACTTTCTAAGCTTACATAAGTAGTTATACTTGAACAATCGATAAAAATCAATTATTCACCTTTATTTTTTTTGATAATTTCTTCTGAAACAGACTTCGGTACTTCTTCATAATGATCAAATGTCATTGAGAATGTTCCGCGTCCTTGCGTGTTAGAACGTAATGACGTTGCATAACCGAACATTTCAGAAAGTGGAACCATAGCACGAACAACTTGTGCGTTACCGCGAGCTTCCATACCTTCTACACGTCCACGACGAGATGTTACGTCACCCATAATGTCACCCATGTACTCTTCAGGAATTACAACTTCAACTTTCATCATTGGCTCAAGAATTACTGGGCTACATTTAGAAACCGCAGCTTTAAGCGCCATAGATGCAGCGATTTTGAACGCCATCTCAGAGGAGTCAACATCATGGTAAGATCCATCAACTAATGCAGCTTTAATGTCAACTAGTGGATAACCAGCTAGTACACCATTTTTAAGTGCATCTTCAAGACCTGCTCCAACAGCTGGGATGTATTCACGTGGAACTACACCACCGACGATCTTGTTTTGGAATTCGAATCCTTTACCTTCTTCATTAGGTTCAAACTCAATCCAAACGTGACCGAATTGTCCACGACCACCAGATTGACGAGCGAACTTACCTTCAACTTTCGCAGCAGCACGGAAAGTCTCACGGTATGCTACCTGAGGAGCACCAACGTTTGCTTCCACTTTGAATTCACGGCGCATACGGTCAACGATGATATCAAGGTGAAGTTCACCCATACCAGCGATGATTGTTTGGCCAGTTTCTTGGTCAGTGTGAGCACGGAATGTTGGATCTTCTTCAGAAAGCTTAGATAATGCTGTACCCATTTTATCTTGGTCAGCTTTAGATTTTGGTTCGATAGCTACAGAGATAACTGGCTCTGGGAATTCCATAGACTCAAGGATAACAAGGCTCTTCTCGTCACAAAGAGTATCACCAGTAGTAGTATCTTTTAAACCAACAGCAGCAGCGATATCACCAGCGTAAACTGTTGAAATCTCTTCACGGCTGTTAGCGTGCATTTGTAGGATACGTCCTACACGCTCACGCTTACCTTTAGTTGAGTTTTTCACGTATGATCCAGAGTTTAACACACCAGAATATACACGGAAGAACGTTAATTTACCAACATAAGGGTCAGTCATGATTTTGAATGCTAGAGCTGCGAATGGCTCTTCATCGCTAGACTTACGTTCTACAGCTTCATCTGTATCCGGAAGAGTACCTTTAATAGCAGGTACATCTAATGGAGATGGTAAGTAGTCAATAACTGCGTCTAACAGAATCTGAACACCTTTATTTTTGAATGCAGAACCACAGATTACTGGGAAGAATTCAACAGAAGTTGTAGCCTTACGGATACCAGCTTTAAGCTCTTCTACAGTAATTTCTTCACCTTCTAGGTACTTCATCATCATTTCTTCATCAAGCTCAGCTACCGCTTCAATAAGTTTTCCACGGTATTCTTCAGCTAGTTCTTTGTGCTCTTCAGGAATTTCAACACGCTCGATGTCTGTTCCTAAATCGTTACCGTACATGTAAGCACACTCTTCAACAAGGTCAATGATACCATTGAACTCGTCCTCAGCACCGATTGGTAACTGAATTGGATGTGCGTTTGCTTGTAAACGATCGTGGATTGTTCCTACAGAGTATAAGAAATCTGCACCGATCTTATCCATTTTGTTAACGAATACGATACGAGGTACGCCGTAAGTAGTAGCCTGACGCCAAACAGTTTCTGTTTGTGGTTCTACACCAGATTGTGCATCAAGTACTGCTACCGCACCATCAAGTACGCGTAAAGAACGTTCTACTTCTACTGTGAAGTCTACGTGTCCTGGAGTGTCAATGATATTTACACGGTGACCTTTCCATTGAGCTGTAGTTGCAGCAGAAGTAATTGTGATACCACGCTCTTGCTCTTGCTCCATCCAGTCCATCTGAGATGCACCTTCATGAGTTTCACCGATTTTATGAATACGTCCTGTGTAATACAGAATACGCTCAGTTGCTGTTGTTTTACCAGCATCGATGTGAGCCATGATACCAATATTACGAGTGTTTTCTAAAGAGAACTCTCTTGTCATTTGGTGTCTTGCTCCTTCCATATATGGATTGGATTATTTTATTTTAAGTAGCAAAAAAGCCACTTTATATTGTTACATATGCCAGTGTCCAGTACCCTCATTATGTAAAACGAGCGCCCAACGAAAGGGAGAGGCATTCTCCCTCTCCACACTTCCATAAGCGACAAATAAAGCGGTTTATGCATACATTTATTTTACGTTGAATCCTACCAACGGTAATGAGCAAATGCTTTGTTAGCTTCTGCCATTTTATGAGTGTCTTCACGTTTCTTAACAGATGCACCAGCGTTGTTAGCTGCATCTAAGATTTCGTAAGCTAGACGCTCTTCCATAGTTTTTTCACCACGAAGACGAGCATAGTTTACTAACCAGCGAAGACCTAAAGTTGTACGGCGTTCTGGACGAACCTCAACTGGAACTTGGTAGTTAGCACCACCAACACGACGAGCACGTACTTCAAGAACAGGCATGATGTTCTTAAGAGCTTGCTCGAATACTTCCATAGGCTCTTTACCAGCACGTTCACGAACGATATCGAACGCGTTATAAAGAATTGTTTGAGATTTACCTTTTTTACCGTCAACCATCATTTTGTTGATTAGGCGTGTTACAAGTTTAGAATTGTACATTGGATCTGGTAACACGTCACGTTTCGCAACAGGTCCTTTACGAGGCATATTGAGTTCCTCCTTTCATTTTAAGTTTATTATTTTTTAGCAGGTTTTGGTCGCTTAGTACCATATTTAGAACGTCCTTGCATACGTTTGTCAACACCAGCTGTATCAAGCGCACCACGAACGATGTGGTAACGTACCCCTGGTAAATCCTTTACACGACCACCGCGAATTAATACTACGCTATGCTCTTGTAGGTTATGACCGATACCTGGGATGTAAGCTGTAACCTCGATACCATTTGTTAAACGTACACGAGCGTATTTACGTAACGCTGAGTTCGGTTTCTTTGGAGTCATTGTACCAACACGAGTACACACACCACGTTTTTGAGGTGCAGAGATATCAGTTGATTTTTTCTTTAAAGAGTTGAAACCTTTGTTTAACGCAGGTGATTTAGATTTCCATACTTTATCAGTACGACCATTTCTCACTAATTGGTTAATAGTAGGCATTTGATTTATCCTCCCTTCGCATGTTTGTATGACCACATATCCAGGTGGTTCATTATTAGTTGAAAACAAAGTTTTTGCAAGGAAGAGCAAATGCTCTCTCCTCACAAAAACAGTTTTAACTTATTATTCCTATTGCTGAAGCTCCCACTTGAATCCCCGAAACTTTTCCAAGTTTACGAATTGATTCAACTTTGGTTATGGGTACGTTATATTGCAATGCAGTACGAGTAATAACATGGGTTAACCGCATGTCAGCATCTTCTGCAATGACAACTTCTTTAACTGTACCATTTTTGATTGCTTCCAATGTTCGTTTATGACCAACGACTACATTTTCAGCAGTTGACACTTTTTGATAAGACATATACATATCCTCCAAAGCATCGTTCAGGAGCAACCTTGCTTATAGTAACATTTTGACTCATATAATGTCAACTAGGATTATCTGTTTTTATACAAAATTTACGACGGAAAATTTTACTGTTCCACATAAACTTCATCGTTTTCTACATTCATGTCATCTTGTGTTGTTTTCACAAGATCCACTTTGCGATAACGATTCATACCTGTTCCAGCAGGAACAAGTTTACCGATAATAACATTCTCTTTCAATCCTAGAAGTTCATCACGTTTTCCTTTAATTGCTGCATCTGTTAGAACGCGAGTTGTTTCTTGGAACGATGCTGCAGATAAGAATGAATCTGTTTCTAGTGAAGCTTTTGTAATACCAAGAAGAACCGGTCTAGCCGTTGCTGGTTGTTTACCTAATAGTAGCACCTTCGCATTCGCATCAGTGAACTGATGGATGTCTAGTAACGTTCCTGGTAATACATCTGTTTCACCAGCATCGCTTACGCGAACTTTACGAAGCATTTGGCGAACCATTACTTCTACGTGCTTATCACCAATTTCTACCCCTTGCATACGGTATACTTTTTGAACTTCACGTAGTAAGTATTCTTGAACTGCTGTAATATCAGTTACTTTTAATAATTCTTTCGGATCAATAGAACCTTCTGTTAACTCTTTTCCGTGACTGATAGGCTGTCCTGGAGTTACTTTCAGACGAGCACCGTAAGGAATAGCATACGTACGAGCTTCAACTTCACCCTGTACAACTACTTCTTGACGATCTTTAACATCGTTGATCGCTGCGATAACACCGTCGATTTCACTGATAACTGCCTGACCTTTCGGATTACGAGCTTCGAAGATCTCTTGGATACGAGGTAAACCTTGTGTGATATCATCCCCGGCAACCCCACCTGTATGGAACGTACGCATCGTTAACTGTGTACCTGGCTCACCGATAGATTGAGCTGCGATAATACCTACCGCCTCTCCCACTTCTACGTCTGTACCAGTTGCTAAGTTACGACCGTAACACTTCTTACATACACCATGGCGAGTATTACATGTAAACGCTGAACGAATGTTTACAGTTTCAACACCCGAATTTTCAACGATATGAGCGATATCTTCAGTAATTAATTGGTTTTCACCAACTAATACTTCACCTGTTTCAGGATGTTTTACAGTTTTTCTTGCAAAACGTCCAACAAGACGGTCATATAATGACTCAATAACTTCATTACCCTCTTTAATCGCACCAATTAGTAAACCACGATCTGTTCCACAATCATCTTCACGGACAATTACATCTTGTGCAACGTCTACAAGACGACGTGTTAAGTAACCAGAATCGGCAGTTTTAAGTGCTGTATCGGCAAGACCTTTACGCGCACCATGCGTAGAGATGAAGTACTCAAGTACTGTTAAACCTTCACGGAAACTTGATTTGATTGGAAGTTCAATGATACGACCAGATGGGTTTGCCATCAAACCACGCATACCAGCAAGCTGAGTAAAGTTCGATGCGTTACCACGGGCACCAGAATCACTCATCATGAAGATTGGATTGCGCTTATTCAAGGATTTCATCAGTTTTCCTTGGATAACATCTTTCGCATTACTCCAAATAGAGATAACACGATCGTAACGTTCTTCTTCCGTGATTAAACCGCGACGGAATTGTTTAATTACATTATCCACTTTTGCTTGTGCTTCGTGGAGAATTTCATCTTTTTCACCTAATACAAGAATATCCGCTACCCCAACTGTAATACCAGCTTTTGTAGAATATTTAAATCCTAAGTTTTTCATGCGATCAAGCATACGAGATGTTTCCGTAATTTGGAAACGTTTAAATACTTCCGCAATGATATTTCCAAGGATTTTCTTGCTAAATGGCGCCACTTCTTCACGACTAGCGATAATCTCTTTAATGTTCGCACCTTTTTCAACGAAATACTTCGCTGGTGTTTCTTTTTCAAGGTTTGAATTTGTCGGTTCGTTAATATAAGGGAACGACTTCGGTAAGATTTCGTTAAACATTAATTTACCAACTGTTGTTAATAGAAGTTTGCTCTTTTGCTCTTCAGTAAATGTTTCGTTGTTTACTGAACTTGCAGCAACTGCAACACGTGTGTGCAGATGTACATATCCATTTTGATATGCAAGCAATGCTTCATTTGCATCTTTGAACACCATACCTTCACCAATTGCACCCTCGCGCTCAAGTGTTAAGTAGTAGTTACCTAATACCATATCCTGAGATGGAGTAACAACTGGTTTTCCATCTTTCGGGTTCAAGATGTTTTGTGCCGCTAACATAAGAAGACGAGCTTCCGCTTGAGCTTC
The DNA here is from genome assembly GCF_000374885.1 of Bacillus sp. 105MF. Classification (NCBI taxonomy): domain Bacteria; kingdom Bacillati; phylum Bacillota; class Bacilli; order Caryophanales; family Bacillaceae; genus Bacillus; species Bacillus sp. 105MF. The sequence goes on from NZ_KB895592.1 coordinate 20,956, forward strand.
TGATGATAACGGAACGTGAACCGCCATTTGGTCACCATCAAAGTCCGCGTTGTATGCAGTACATACAAGTGGATGAAGACGGATTGCGCGTCCTTCTACTAATGTAGGTTCGAACGCCTGGATACCAAGACGGTGAAGCGTTGGAGCACGGTTTAGAAGTACAGGGTGTTCTTTAATCACAGATTCTAAAACATCCCAAACTTCAGGTTGTACACGCTCGATTTTACGCTTCGCACTCTTAATGTTGTGTGCTAATCCTTTTTCCACTAAATCTTTCATAACGAAAGGTTTGAACAGTTCAAGCGCCATCTCTTTCGGTAATCCACATTGATACATCTTTAAGTTCGGTCCTACAACGATTACAGAACGGCCAGAGTAGTCAACACGTTTACCTAATAAGTTTTGACGGAAACGTCCTTGTTTACCTTTAAGCATGTGAGATAGTGATTTTAATGGGCGGTTACCTGGTCCAGTAACTGGACGGCCACGACGACCATTATCGATTAATGCGTCTACAGCTTCTTGTAACATACGTTTTTCGTTTTGAACGATGATGCTTGGTGCACCTAAGTCCAATAGACGTTTTAAACGATTATTACGGTTAATTACACGACGATATAAATCATTTAAGTCAGAAGTTGCAAAACGTCCACCATCTAACTGTACCATTGGGCGTAGTTCTGGCGGGATAACTGGAAGAACATCTAAGATCATCCAAGATGGCTCATTTCCAGAGTTACGGAATGCTTCTAATACTTCTAGACGTTTAATAGCACGAGTACGGCGTTGTCCTTGTGCTGTTTTTAATTCTTCTTTTAAGAAGTCTACTTCTTTATCTAAATCGATGTCTTGTAATAGCTTCTTAATTGCTTCTGCGCCCATAGCAGCTTGGAATGTGCTGCCATATCGATCACGATATGCACGGTATTCTTTTTCAGAAAGTAATTGCTTCTTATCAAGTGGTGTATCTCCACTTTCTGTTACAACATAAGAAGCGAAATAAATTACTTCTTCAAGCGCGCGAGGGGACATGTCTAAGACAAGTCCCATGCGGCTCGGGATACCTTTGAAATACCAAATATGAGATACAGGAGCAGCTAATTCGATATGGCCCATACGTTCACGACGAACTTTTGCACGCGTTACTTCAACGCCACATCGATCACAAACTACACCTTTATAACGTACACGTTTATATTTTCCGCAATGACATTCCCAGTCCTTTTGTGGTCCGAAAATACGCTCACAGAACAAGCCATCTTTTTCAGGCTTTAACGTACGATAGTTAATCGTTTCTGGTTTCTTAACTTCACCGTATGACCAAGAACGAATCTTGTCAGGTGAAGCAAGTCCAATCTTCATATATTCAAAGTTATTTACATCTATCAAGGGGCCTACCTCCCTTTTAGTCTACAGGTTATCCCAATTATTCCTTAGTTGTCTCAACTTCGATATTCAATTTGTCTGCTGATTGATGATCATCATCTTCCGTATCACGCATCTCAATTTCTGTATCGTCACTAGACATCATTTTAACGTCCATACCTAAACTTTGCAGTTCTTTAATCAATACTTTGAATGATTCTGGAACGCCTGGTTCTGGAACATTTTCACCTTTAACAATTGCTTCGTACGTCTTAACACGTCCAACAACATCATCAGACTTCACTGTTAAGATTTCTTGAAGAGTATAAGCAGCACCGTAAGCCTCAAGTGCCCAAACCTCCATCTCACCGAAACGCTGTCCACCGAACTGAGCTTTACCTCCAAGAGGTTGCTGCGTTACAAGTGAGTATGGTCCAGTAGAACGAGCATGAAGTTTATCGTCAACCATGTGCGCAAGTTTGATCATGTACATGACACCAACAGATACGCGATTGTCGAATGGTTCACCAGTACGTCCATCATAAAGGATTGTTTTCGCATCATTTGCCATACCAGCTTCTTCGATTGTACCCCATACGTCTTCCTCACGAGCACCATCGAATACTGGCGTTGCAATATGGATGCCAAGGTATCTTGCTGCCATACCAAGATGAAGCTCTAATACCTGACCGATATTCATACGAGATGGTACCCCTAATGGGTTCAACATGATATCGATTGGCGTGCCATCTGGTAAGTAAGGCATATCTTCTTCTGGTAAAATACGAGAGATAACACCTTTGTTACCATGACGACCGGCCATCTTGTCACCTTCAGAAATTTTACGTTTTTGAACGATATATGCACGTACAAGTTGGTTCACACCTGGTGGCAATTCATCGCCATCTTCACGGTTGAATACTTTTACGTCTAAGATAATACCGCCACCACCATGTGGTACACGTAGTGATGTATCACGTACTTCACGCGCTTTTTCACCGAAGATTGCATGTAATAGACGTTCTTCTGCTGTTAATTCTGTTACACCTTTTGGCGTTACTTTACCAACAAGTAGATCTCCATCTTTTACTTCAGCACCGACGCGAATAATACCGCGCTCGTCAAGATTACGAAGTGCATCTTCCCCAACATTCGGGATATCACGTGTAATTTCTTCTGGTCCAAGCTTCGTATCACGAGCTTCTGACTCATATTCTTCAATATGGATAGAAGTGTACACATCATCTTTTACAAGGCGCTCACTCATGATGATTGCATCCTCGTAGTTATAACCATCCCATGTCATAAAGCCAACAAGCACGTTACGTCCAAGTGCTAGTTCACCTTTTTCCATAGAAGGACCATCCGCAAGGATTTCACCTTTTACAACTTGATCTCCAACACTTACAATTGGACGTTGATTGTAACAAGTTCCTTGGTTAGAACGAATGAATTTCAACATTTTGTAGCGATCTAAATCGCCTTTTACTTTTTGACCGTCAACTTCTACATAGCGACGTACCCAAACTTCACGTGCTTCTACGCGCTCAACAGTACCAGGATGTTTACAGATTACTGCAGCTCCTGAGTCTTTTGCTGATACGTACTCCATACCTGTACCTACAATCGGAGATTCCGGATTCATTAACGGAACCGCCTGACGTTGCATGTTCGCACCCATAAGTGCACGGTTGGAGTCATCGTTTTCTAAGAACGGAATACAAGCTGTCGCTGCGGACACTACTTGTTTTGGAGATACATCCATGTAATCGATACGTTCTTTATTTGTGACAATGTTTTCACCACGGAAACGAGCTACGATATCTTCATCAAGGAATTCTCCTTCTTCAGATAATTTCATGTTCGCTTGGGCTACAACATAGTTATCTTCTTCATCTGCTGTTAAGTAATCAACATGGCCCGTTACACGTCCAGTTTCTGGATCAACACGACGGTATGGTGTTTCAATGAAACCAAACTCATTTACTTTCGCGAATGAAGATAATGAGTTGATCAAACCGATGTTTGGTCCCTCTGGCGTTTCGATTGGACACATACGACCATAGTGAGAGTAGTGAACGTCACGTACTTCAAAGCCTGCACGCTCACGCGTTAAACCACCAGGTCCTAATGCAGATAGTCTTCGTTTGTGTGTTAACTCTGCTAATGGGTTTGTTTGGTCCATGAACTGAGATAACTGAGAACTTCCGAAGAACTCTTTAATAGATGCAATAACCGGACGAATGTTAATTAACGCTTGCGGTGTAATTGCATTTGTATCTTGGATCGACATTCTCTCACGAACAACACGTTCCATACGAGAAAGACCGATACGGAATTGGTTTTGTAATAACTCCCCTACAGAACGAAGACGACGGTTTCCTAAATGGTCAATATCATCTGTATCCCCTACTTTGTATAGTAAGTTAAAGAAGTAGCTAATAGAAGCAAGGATATCACCTGGTGTGATGTGTTTTACGTCACGAGTGATATTTGCATTCCCAATTACATTGATAGAACGTTCACCGTCTGACTCTGGAGCATAAATCTTAATCGATTGCAGCTCAACATCGCCTTCTACCACTCCACCCATTGGTTTCGCTGTCTTGAATCCAATGTTTTTCTCTAAGTAAGGTAAAATGCGATCTAGTGTACGACGGTCTAAGATTGTTCCTTCTGCTGCTAAAATTTCTCCAGTTTCTGGATCTACTAATGTTTCAGCTAAGCGTTGGTTAAACAATCTGTTTTTAATGTGTAACTTTTTGTTGATCTTGTAACGACCTACATTTGCTAAATCGTAGCGCTTCGGATCAAAGAAGCGAGAAACAAGCAAGCTTTTCGCATTTTCTACTGTTGGTGGTTCACCTGGGCGTAGACGCTCATAAATTTCAAGCAATGCTTTTTCTGTGCTATCTGTGTTGTCTTTTTCTAGCGTATTGCTTAAGTATTCGTTATCACCTAAAAGCTCGGTGATTTCTTGATCAGAGCCAAACCCTAATGCGCGTAACAAAACAGTTACAGGAAGTTTACGCGTACGGTCGATACGCACATATACAACATCCTTAGCATCTGTTTCATACTCTAACCAAGCTCCGCGGTTTGGAATTACAGTAGCAGTAAAACCACGTTTTCCGTTTTTATCCACTTTGCCACTATAGTATACGCTTGGAGAGCGAACTAACTGGGAAACGATAACACGTTCTGCACCGTTAATTACGAATGTTCCTGTCTCTGTCATGAGTGGGAAATCTCCCATGAACACATCCTGTTCTTTTACTTCACCAGTTTCCTTATTGATTAGACGAACTTTCACACGAAGTGGTGCTGCATACGTCACATCACGCTCTTTACATTCTTCTACAGAGTATTTAGGTTCACCTAAGCTGTAGTCGATAAATTCAAGCGATAGATTTCCCGTAAAGTCTTCAATCGGAGAAATGTCTTGGAACATTTCTCGCAAACCCTCATCAAGAAACCACTGATAAGAAGAGGTTTGAATTTCGATAAGATTTGGTAACTCTAATACTTCACTAATACGGGCATAACTTCTTCGTTGGCGGTGGCGTCCGTATTGAACTAGTTGACCTGTCAACTGCTTCACCCCTCAAATCATGAGTATTATAAATGCACAAAAAAATTGTGCAAAATCACAAATAAATATAGCTAACGCCAGTAGCGCAGCTTTTTTCTCTCAAAGATAGATACGTTGAGTCTTTCTACCTGCTCAAAAAAGAAAAATGGCTTCTATAAGAAAACCATCATTCTGTTTCATCATCTGCTGATTTTACTATCTTTTCCAAGAGAAGCAAAAATATACATCGTTCTCAACGCAGAAAATCATATATTGGCATTGTATAATGTTAACATAGCCAAAAATAACCGTCAACGTTTTTTTGATTTTATGATATAATATCCTTTTTTCTTTTCTACAACTTCAACTTCAGAAAATGTTTCCTCTAGTTTTTTAAGCGCAGATGGTGCACCTTGTTTCTTTTGAATAACAATCCAAAGCTCTCCACCCGACACTAGATGAATGGCAGCTTTTTCTAAAATCTCATGCACGATATGCTTACCAGCACGAATTGGAGGATTAGATAGAATAGCAGCATACTTGCCATCTACATTTTCATAGACACTACTTTGAAAAATACGAACGTTTTCAACTTTGTTATTAGCAGCATTTTCTTTTGCAAGTCCAAGTGCCCTTTCGTTCACATCCACCATGTGAACACTACGCTCTTGAAACTCTTTCGCTAACGACAAACCGATTGGACCGTATCCACATCCCACGTCTAATACGTCACCTTTAATATCCGGCATTTGAAACGCTTCAATTAAAAGACGAGAACCAAAGTCCACCTCGTTTTTCGAAAACACCCCATGATCAGATAAAAAAGCAAATTGAGATCCTCGCAATGTATATTCCCATCGTTTACGATCACTTTTGCTCGAAGGGTCATTAGAAAAATAATGGTCTGCCATATGGCCACCTCTTTTCTTTACAGTTAAAAAAAAAGCCCGCATAAGAGCGAGCTTTTTTTAAGCTTCAAAAGTTAATTACTTAACTTCTACAGCAGCGCCAACTTCTTCAAGTTTAGCTTTCATTTCTTCAGCTTCTTCTTTAGAAGCGCCTTCTTTGATTGCTTTTGGTGTGTTGTCAACTAATTCTTTAGCTTCTTTTAAGCCAAGACCAGTGATTTCACGAACAACTTTGATAACTTTGATTTTTTGCGCGCCAGCACTTTCAAGTACTACGTCAAATTCAGTTTTCTCAGCAGCAGCTTCACCAGCGCCACCAACAACAGCTACAGGAGCAGCAGCAGTTACGCCGAATTCTTCCTCGATAGCTTTTACTAAGTCGTTAAGTTCTAATACAGTCATAGATTTAACTGCTTCAATGATTTGTTCTTTAGTCATTGTAAATATCCTCCCTTAGATAGGTTTGTATTGTTTTATCGATAACACGTAATTATCTTTTAAAAAATTAAGCGCCTTGCTCTTCCTTTTGATCTGCAACTGCTTTAGTAGCAAGTGCAAGGTTACGGATTGGAGCTTGAAGAACGCTAAGAAGCATAGAAAGTAAGCCTTCACGAGATGGAAGAGTAGCGATAGCTTTAACCTCATCAAGTGTTACAAGTTTACCTTCGATTACGCCCGCTTTAATTTCTAAAGCTTCATGATCTTTAGCGAAGTCGTTTAATACTTTCGCAGGAGCAACTACATCCTCGTTACTGAACGCGATTGCGTTTGGTCCTGTTAAGAATTCGTTTAACTCAGCCATTTCAACAGATTCTGCAGCACGACGAGTTAAAGAGTTTTTGTAAACTTTGAACTCAACGCCAGCTTCACGTAAGTTTTTACGTAATTCTGTTGCTTCAGCAACTGTTAAACCACGGTAGTCAACAACGATTGTAGATTTACTTTCGCGAAGTTTTTCAGCGATTTCAGTTACAACTTGTTGTTTAGTTTCGATTGCTTTGCTCATGTTATTACACCTCCTGTAGATTATATAGAAGATGTACCGACAGTGCACTAAAAAACCCCCATGCCCAATTGTAGACATGGAGGCATATAGTCACAGAAAAAATTCCGTTTCGTATATTAACACCTAGGTGGGAAATTAAGCCAAGTTGGCACCCACTGTCTACGGTACACTATTTAAATTCACAACATAAATGATTATATTAAAACTTCTTTATGAAGTCAACTTCCAATTTTTACGCGATTGTAGAAACGTCTACACGTACGCCAGGTCCCATTGTAGAAGCAACAGTTGCGTTCTTCATGTAAGTACCTTTTGCAGCAGCTGGTTTAGCTTTTAACAGCGTGTCAGCAATTGTTTTGAAGTTTTCTACTAGTTTAGCATCTTCGAAAGATACTTTACCGATTGGAACATGGATGTTACCAGCTTTATCAACGCGGTATTCAACTTTACCAGCTTTGATTTCGTTAACAGCTTTTGTTACATCGAAAGTAACTGTTCCAGTTTTAGGGTTCGGCATTAAACCTTTAGGTCCTAATACACGACCAAGTTTACCAACTTCACCCATCATGTCAGGAGTTGCTACTACTACATCGAAATCGAACCAACCTTGTTGGATTTTGCCGATGTAATCAGTATCACCTACGAAGTCAGCGCCAGCAGCTTCAGCTTCTTTTGCTTTTTCGCCTTTAGCGAATACTAATACACGTTGAACTTTACCAGTACCGTGTGGAAGAACAACTGCACCACGAATTTGTTGGTCAGCTTTCTTAGGGTCAACACCTAAACGAAATGCAGCTTCTACAGTTGCATCAAATTTAGCTGTGTTTGTTTTCTTTACTAATTCTACTGCTTCTGTTGCAGAGTAAGCAGTTGCACGATCAACAAGCTTCGCAGCTTCTACGTACTTTTTACCTCTTTTAGCCATGTTTATTTCCTCCTTGAATGTGGTTTTAGCGGAATAACCTCCCACGTTTACGCCTTCATTCCGGGAACCCCCGAGGATGTGCGCCCATCCATTTATTTAAAAACGATACTCATTTACGATAATAAAGGTTGCGAATTGGAATTCCAGACCCGCAACCTTTTTTACAAAAAAACAAATCGAATTAGTCTTCGATTACGATGCCCATACTGCGTGCAGTACCTTCAACCATACGCATTGCAGCTTCTACACTAGCAGCGTTTAGGTCAGGCATTTTAGTTTCAGCGATTTCGCGAACTTTATCACGCTTAACAGTTGCCACTTTATTACGGTTTGGTTCACCAGAACCAGACTCGATACCAGCTACTTTCTTAAGAAGAACAGCAGCAGGAGGAGTTTTAGTAATGAAAGTGAATGAACGGTCTTCGAATACCGTAATTTCAACAGGAATGATAAGACCAGCTTGATCTGCTGTACGAGCGTTGAACTCTTTACAGAAGCCCATGATATTAACACCCGCTTGTCCTAATGCTGGACCAACTGGTGGAGCTGGGTTAGCTTTACCTGCAGGAATTTGAAGTTTTACCATTTTAATTACCTTTTTAGCCACGAGACACACCTCCTTAAGTCCGTGATGTGGTCAATTGGGCAGTGATTTGCCCTCCCACTTTTATTTTATCTGTACGATAAAATCTTTTCAAAAAACGTCTCCGTTACCGAAGACGTACTGACTTAAAAGATATTATCACTTTTTACAATTCATTTCAAGTTTCATTTTATAATTTTTCAATTTGATGGAAATCCAGCTCGACCGGTGTTTCACGACCAAACATGTCTACAAGCACTCTTACTTTTTGTTTTTCCATATCAATCTCTTCGATTGCGCCTGTATAGTTCGCGAATGGCCCTTCATTTACACGCACTGTTTCATGAAGTTCAAAGTCAAAATCAACCACTTCATTGTCCATTCCCATATGCTTCATAATGGTAACAACTTCCTCTTCTAATAAAGGAGATGGCTTTGAACCTGACCCAGAAGATCCAACAAAACCTGTTACGCCTGGTGTATTACGAACAACATACCAAGAATCATCAGTCATAATTAGTTCAACTAATACATAACCTGGGAATACTTTTCTTTTTGTTAACTTTTCTTTTCCGTTTTTCATTTCTACTTCTACTTCTTCCGGAACAACAACACGGAAAATTTTATCTTGCATTCCCATTGATTCTACACGTTTCTCTAGGTTTGCTTTTACTTTATTTTCATATCCAGAATAAGTATGGACAACATACCAACTTTTTTCCATTCATTTAGGACGAGCGTCCTTCCCTCCCTGACGTACATTTTTTTGTGCAAATGAAAAAACCCGTTCATCGGGCTTTTACACAGTTCGTATAAATAACATTATATCATGGATAAGTGCTTCTTATTCAAGAACTAACCAAGAATTAACCGAATTAAAGAAGAAATACCCATGTCAACTACTGCAAAGAAAACTGCAAAAAACACAACTGTCGCAATAACAGTAGCTGTTGAACGGAGTAATTCATCTTTCTTAGGCCAACTTACTTTTTTCATTTCGCGACCTACATCGCCGAAAAAGTTCGTCAAACGCATTTACGGGACCTCCAGTGTATTGTTTCGATTATTTATTTTGTTTCCTTATGAACTGTATGCATATTGCATGTTTTACAAAACTTCTTTATCTCAAGTCGCTCTACTGAGCTCGTATCTTTCATTGTGGAGTAGTTTCGATTCTTACACTCTTCACATGAGAGTACAACTTTTTTCCTCATTTGTTACACCAACCTTGTAACATTATGTCCCTAAAAATGTATCATACAATAAAAGACAATGTCAATGACATGCCGCTTACTACCTTACAAAAAGAAAACAGGAGAATCACTTTACCTCCTGCGACATATACTATGAGTTTAAAGTTGTATTTTCTCTCATTTCCATATATCGTTCAAGTTTTCTTTTCACACGCTGCAGGGCGTTATCAATAGACTTTACGTGTCTATTTAGCTGTTCTGAGATTTCTTGATAAGAGCGACCATCTAAGTATAAAGAAAGGACTTTCCTTTCTAAATCGCTTAATAATTCAGATATTTTTAGTTCTATGTCGGTATATTCTTCCTGGCTAATAATCATCTCTTCAGGATCAGTTACCTTTGCTTCTGAAATAACATCTAATAGCGTACGATCAGATTCCTCATCGTAAATCGGTTTGTCTAAAGAAACATATGAATTTAAAGGAATATGTTTTTGTCTCGTTGCTGTCTTAATAGCAGTAATAATTTGACGAGTAATACATAATTCAGCAAACGCTTTAAAAGAAGAGAGCTTGTCCTCTTTATAATCACGAATAGCTTTAAACAATCCAATCATACCTTCTTGAACAATATCTTCCCGATCGGCACCTACTAAAAAATACGATCTTGATTTTGCGCGAACAAAGTTCTTGTACTTGTGAATTAAATATTCAAGAGCATCAATATTACCTTTTCGAACTAACTCAACTATTGCCTCATCCTCTAAATCGCGAAACGTAACGTTGTTGGTACTTACGAAGCCTGTTTCCACTCTGATCCCTCCGACCGCTATTTATTTAGAAATATTATACAGTAAGCGCTTGAAGAGCGTCAATGGTTCAACGCTCTCCTCGCCTTAATTTTTCTAACTTTTCTGTAATATCCTTGCTAAATATCGTTCGCATAGCTGGTTGTTTATCTTTTACCTCTCGCGTTTGATGGCGCACTTGTCGTTCCACCGCCTGTACTTCTATCTCTAGTTCACGGGCTGATTTCCTAAGTGCTCCTTGCGCAAAAATAACCCACTGTTCTGTATAATCGGAAGTTGCAACATAAATTTGTGTATTAATGTTACGAAGCTCAATCGCGAGCTGTTCAATTTTTTCATCAGCAGTTTGATTTCTCCTTGTGAAAATAACTTCAACACGCGATTGCTTCATCTTCTTCTCAATACCTTGAACTGTATAAGCATCAAATACAATCATTACTCTTGTTCCTGTATAGCCCTGATAATCCGCCATCTTATCAATTAGCGCGTCCCTTGATGCCTGTAAGTCTACATCCCTCAATTTTTTCAAGTCTCTCCAAGCCCCAATAACGTTATAACCGTCAACGATTAAAATATCGTCCATTTTTACTCACCAATTTGGTGACGTTTGCGATATACCTCGTACATTAGCAGACTAGCAGCTACTGAAGCATTTAAGGATGTAACTTTACCAACCATCGGTAAATGAATAAGGAAATCACACTTTTCACCAATAATACGGCTCATACCTTTCCCTTCACTACCAATTACTAACCCAATCGGCATATTGCCATCTAAGTTGCGATAATCTGTTTTCCCTTTTGCATCTGTGCCCGCAATCCAAAGACCACGTTCCTTTAACTCATCAATTGTTCGTGATAAATTTGTCACACGAGCAACTGGAATGTATTCAATTGCCCCTGTTGAAGCCTTTGCAACCGATGCCGTTAACCCAACTGCTCGGCGCTTTGGAATAATAATCCCATGCGCTCCCGTTGCATCTGCTGTACGCATAATAGATCCTAGGTTATGTGGGTCTTCAATTTCATCAAGAATTAAGAAGAACGGATCTTCGTTACGCTTAGCAGCTACCTCAAATAAATCTTCTAATTCCGCATACTGATATGCCGCAACTTGCGCAATCACCCCTTGATGATTTCCTTCAACAAGCTGATCTAATTTTTTCTTTGGTGCATGCTGTAAAATAATTTTATTCTCTTTCGCTAACGCTAATACAATTTGCACTTGTCCCTTGGCAGCACCTTCTGCAATCCAAATCTTATTAATATCTCGCCCTGATCGTAACGCTTCAATTACAGGGTTACGGCCGATAATGTATTCACTACTCATGTTGATGCGCCTCCTTCTTTTACCTCTAATACATCAATTGCTTTATATACAAGCTCTTCTAATCGTTCACGATTGTTCAATAAATAATGATAGCCGAGCAATGCCTCGAAGGCCGTACTATGGCGATACGTTTGTACATCCGTATTTTTTGGAACAGTACCAGAATTCGCATTACGTCCTCTTCTTAGTACCGCTTCTTCTTCCTCTGTTAGAAATGCTGTCTCTAAAAAATGATAAACAACTTTCGCCTGCGCCTTTGCTGAAACAAAGCTTGTCCCTAAACGATGTAGTTGATTGGGACGAACTGTTCCTTTTTGAAGGAGGTGATAGCGGATATATTGTTCATATACCGCATCACCCATATAGGCTAACGCTAAGCTGTTCAATTGCTTTGCATCAATCATGCTTATCCTCTTTTCCATCTTGTACCTTGTGCTGTATCTTCTAAAATAATATTGCGCTCTTTTAAATCATCGCGAATTTGATCTGATAATGCGAAATCACGATTTTTACGAGCTTCAATACGTTTTTGAATTAACACTTCAATCTCTTCATCAAGTAATTCTTCTTTTGTTAATTCTAATCCTAAGATGCCAAATAATGTTTCAAACTGTTTTACATACGCCTCAAGCACAGCTTTTGATGTATGTTCTTCTAGTAAATATTGATTTGCATGGTTTGCTAAGTTATATAATTCTGTTACTGCGTTTGCTGTATTAAAATCATCATCCATCGCTGCTTCAAATGCAACTTGGAATTTCTTCATTTCAGCTAACCACTTCTCGTTATGATCCGTTAAATCCGTACTGCTTTCCATGCGATGTTTTAAATTACCGTATGCCGTTTTAATACGCTCTAACCCATTATTCGTATTCTGTAATAATTCTTCACTAAAGTTAATTGGATGACGATAGTGAACCGATAGCATAAAGAAGCGAATTAATTGCGGATTATATTGCTTAATAATATCGTGAACTAAAATGAAGTTCCCTAATGATTTAGACATTTTTTCATTGTTAATATTAATATATCCATTATGCATCCAGTAACGTGCAAATGTTTTTCCAGTCAAAGCTTCTGATTGTGCAATCTCATTTTCATGATGTGGGAACGCTAAATCTTGACCACCAGCGTGAATATCGATTGTATCTCCTAAATATTTCCGTGCCATTGCAGAGCATTCAATATGCCATCCCGGACGACCTTTCCCCCAAGGGCTCTCCCAGAAGATCTCTCCTTCTTTCGCAGCTTTCCATAATGCAAAGTCAAGTGGATCTTGTTTCTTTTCTCCAACTTCAATACGTGCACCATGACGTAAATCTGCAATTGGTTGATGAGACAATTTGCCGTAGCCTTCAAATTCTTTCGTTTTGTAATAAACATCTCCTTCTGATTCATATGCATATCCTTTTTTCACAAGTTCCTCAATAAACTCAATAATGATATCCATATTTTCTGTTACACGAGGGTGAACTGTAGCGTGCTTGCAACCTAATGCAGTTACATCTTCAAAATACGCTTCAACAAAGCGATCTGCAATTGTTGGAACGTCCTCTCCTAGCTCATTTGCTGCTTTAATTAATTTATCATCTACATCCGTAAAATTAGAAACATATTGTACATCATACCCTTTATATTCTAAGTAGCGACGCACTGTATCAAATACCATAGGCGGTCTTGCATTTCCAATATGAATATAGTTGTATACTGTCGGCCCGCATACATACATCTTCACTTTATTTTCTTCTAAAGGAACAAACTCCTCTTTCTGACGCGTTAACGTATTATAAATGTGAATAGTCATTTTCATCCTTCCTTTCCACTTTTACTTCAAGTTGCTTTTTTAATTTCTCAAGCTCAGCTTCCATCACTTTCAATTTATCGAAAATTGGATCCGGAAGATCCGAATGGTTTAATTCCTGACCTACCTTTACTCCATTCTGAATTACGACACGACCAGGTATACCTACAACTGTCGAATGCGCAGGAACTTCTTTCAACACAACGGACCCTGCACCAATTTTGGAATTCTCTCCAACCGTAATGGATCCGAGTACTTTCGCACCAGTTGCAATAAGTACATTATCTTGAATTGTTGGATGCCTTTTTCCTTTTTCTTTCCCTGTACCACCTAATGTAACTCCTTGATAAATGGTTACATTGTCTCCAATTTCACATGTCTCCCCAATAACAACTCCCATACCATGGTCAATAAAAAAGCGGCGACCAATTGTGGCTCCTGGATGAATCTCGATACCAGTAAAAAAACGACTAACTTGTGAAATCCAACGCGCAATAAAGAAAAAATTTCGTTTATAAAAGGCGTGTGCAATTCGGTGTGCCCAAACTGCATGTAATCCGGAGTAAGTTAAAATGACTTCGAAATAACTTCGCGCCGCTGGATCCTGTTCAAAAACGACTTCAATATCTTCTCGAAGCCTCTTAAACATCGATGTCCCCTCCCCTTTATGGACTACTATTCCGAGTGAACTGATTCCCCCGCTATTGGTGGACAGTATTACCTCCACCTCATCATTCAGTGAAAGAAAAGAAGTTAGATTGGAGATGAATTACCCGTAAAGGCCCAATTGGTGAAGGCTAATAATTAGTGAGGAATGAAGCCCCACTGATTAAAGGTTCACTTTATCGCTAACTTCCTTGTTTGTTACCTAGTCTTTATCCATCTGTACAAAAACTTATATCCATACCTATTTACATGGTATAAAAAAAGACGCCTCTGTCATATTGACAGAGGCGCCTTATAAGCGCGGTTCCACTCTGTTTAGGCTCAAATAAAGCCTCAAACTCATCCATGATAACGGTTTATACCGCTTCTGCTTACTTTGCGTCCTTATGACGTCCCGAAACTCTTCGTTGTTCAGCAGAAGACTCGAAGGGGCATTTCAAAAATCCACTTATAAACCACTTCCAGCCAAAAGGTGGTTCTCTCTGTAAAAAGCCTGATTTTCTACTTCTCCTTCTCGTCGCTTTTCCTTATTAGGTTTTTAAGTATTCTTATTATATTTCTAAATTCGTCAAATGTTAACCAATTACTTTACGAATACGATTTAAAACTTTTTCTTTTCCAAGAAGTGCAATTGCGTTTGGAAGTTCTGGGCCATGTGTTTGACCCGTAGTTGCAACACGAATTGGCATAAATAAATTTTTGCCTTTATGACCTGTTTCTTTTTGAACAGCTTTAATTGCCTTCTTGATTGCTGCTGGTTCTACTTCATCTAAAGCTTCTAATCCTGCTGCAAATGCACGAAGTACTTCAGGTACTTGTTCACCTTTTAATACTTCTTGTCCTTCTTCTTCATAGTCTACATGATCTTTGAAGAACATTTCAGAAAGCTCTACAATTTCAGCTCCAAAGCTCATTTGTTCATGGTATAAAGCAATTACACCACGAACCCAAACCTGTTCTTGTTCGCTTAAGTTTTCACTTACACGACCAGCTTTCACTAAATGCGGTAAGCTTAATGCAACAACAGCATCTAGGTCTTGCTTTTTCATATATTGATTGTTCATCCATTTTAGTTTTTGAGAATCGAATAATGCAGGTGATTTTGATAAACGTGCCGCATCAAACATTTCAATAAACTCATCTTTAGAGAAGATTTCTTCCTCCCCTACTGGTGACCAACCAAGTAATGCGATAAAGTTAAAAATCGCTTCTGGAAGATATCCAAGCGCTTGATATTGTTCAATAAATTGAATAATAGATTCATCACGTTTACTTAATTTTTTACGGCTCTCATTTACGATTAATGTCATATGACCGAATTGTGGGATATCCCATCCAAATGCTTCATAAATCATCATTTGTTTCGGTGTGTTAGAGATATGGTCATCGCCACGAAGAACATGTGTGATTTCCATTAAATGATCATCTACCGCTACTGCAAAATTATAAGTTGGAATACCATCTTTTTTCACAATAACGAAATCACCAAAGTCATTTGAATGGAAAGCAACTTCATCTTTTACGACATCCTTAAACGTGTAGTCGCGGTCAGCCGGTACACGGAAACGAATACTTGGAATGCGGCCTTCTGCTTCAAATTGCTTGATTTGTTCTTCTGTTAAATCACGGTGATTACCTGCATAACGAGGTGTTTCACCACGAGCAATTTGTCCTTCACGCTCTGCTTCTAATTCCTCTTCTGTCATGTAACATTTATAAGCTAAACCACGTTCTAGCAAATCTTCATATAACTTTTTATAAATATCTAAACGTTCTGTTTGACGATATGGTCCATATTCACCACCAACATCAACACCTTCATCCCAGTCCATACCGAGCCATTTCAAGTATTTTAATTGGCTTTCTTCACCACCAGCAACATTACGTTTTACATCAGTATCTTCAATACGAATAATAAACTTGCCATCTTGATGACGAGCAAATAAATAATTAAATAATGCCGTACGCGCATTTCCGATATGTAAGTGTCCTGTTGGACTTGGCGCATAGCGTACTCTCACTTGCTTTTCCATAATTGGTACACCTTCCATTCTTAATGTCAACACATTCTATAATTGTACACCAAAAAAATCTGATTATCCATCTTACGAATCAAAAACAACTATTTTTTCTGTAATAATACAACTGCTTGAGAAGCAATCCCTTCTTCTCTTCCTGTAAATCCTAATTTTTCAGTTGTTGTTGCCTTCACATTAATATTGCCTATAGAAGTTTCTAATAACTCACTAATACGCTTACGCATATTTTCAATATGTGGTGCCATTTTCGGCTTCTGCGCAATAATTGTACAATCTAAATTACCTAACTCATACCCTTGTTCACGCACAAACTCCCAAACTTTTTGCAATAACACCGCTGAATCTGCATCCTTAAAGGCAGGATCTGTATCTGGAAAATGTTTTCCGATGTCACCTGCAGCAATTGCTCCTAAACATGCATCAGCAATTGTATGTAAAAGTACATCTGCATCTGAGTGACCTAACAAACCTTTTTCATGCGGAATCGTAATTCCACCGATAATTAACGGTCTACCTTCTGCAAATTCATGTACATCAAAACCTTGTCCAATTCGAAACATTTTACATCCTCCTCAAGCTAAACTACTGAACGTTATGATTCTATATTATATCTATGCACCTATAAAGAAAAGCCCGGCAGTAACCGGGCTTTTCTTTATATTCTTTCTACTACCCCTTCTGAACACGCAAGAAACTTTCAGCAATTAATAAATCTTCTGGCGTTGTCACTTTAATATTGTAATAACTACCCTCTACTACGCCCACTTCCTTACCAATACGTTCTACAAGACTTGCATCATCTGTACCAAGGAAACATCCCTGTTTTGCACTTTGATGCGCTTCTAGTAAAAGTGGAACAGAAAATCCTTGAGGTGTTTGTACGGCTCTCAACTGAGAACGTTCAACTGTTTCAACAACTGTATTTTGTTCTACCCGTTTTACTGTGTCCTTTACAGGTACCGCGCAAATCGAAGCACCTTTCTGCTTCGCTGCAATCAATACATCACGGGTCATTTTATTCGTTACAAACGGACGTGCTCCATCATGTACGAGAACATACTCGGTTTGTTTCACATATTGAAGTGCATTATATACACTATCTTGTCTTTCAGCCCCACCTTGGATAAACTTCACACTCTTTTGAATCGGATATCTCTGTATTAACCCTTCAAAATAGGAACGTTCTTCTTCATTAATTGCCATAATAATATTTTTACATGCTTCATCTTTTTCAAAAACACGTAATGTATGCACAATAATAGGCACTTCATTAATAAGCAAAAATAATTTATTTTTACCAGCACCCATTCGCTTTCCTCGGCCCGCGGCCGGAATAATTAATGTATACATGCTAATAATCCTCTACTTATAATGCTTTTTCTAGTAATTTTCGCTTTGCAAAAATCATACGACCAGCAGATGTTTGTAGTACACTTGTAACGAGTACATCAAGTTGTGAACCAACATATTCTCGACCATCTTCTACTACAATCATCGTACCATCATCTAAATAAGCAACACCTTGATTTTGCTCTTTTCCATCTTTGACAACATAAACGCTTAGTTCTTCACCGGGAAGTACAACTGGCTTAATTGCATTTGCTAAATCATTAATGTTTAGAACTGTTACTCCTTGTAGTTCAGAAACTTTATTTAAGTTAAAATCATTTGTGACAACAGTACCACCAGTTACTTTCGCTAATTTCACAAGCTTGCTGTCCACTTCTTGAATATCTTCGAAATCGCCTTCATAAATCTCTACTGGAATTGGCATCTCTTTTTGAATACGGTTTAAAATATCTAATCCTCTACGTCCTCGATTACGCTTTAATGCATCCGAAGAATCAGCAATATGTTGCAACTCCTCTAATACAAACTGAGGAATGACAATCGTTCCTTCTAGGAATTTCGTTTGACAAATATCAGCAATACGTCCATCAATAATTACACTAGTATCAAGAATTTTCCAATGCGAAAAAGATTCCTCTACTCCTGTTTCCGTTTCAGCCTCTTCATTATCACTATTGTTATTTTTCTTCTTGCCACCGCGTTGTGGTAGTGTAAATAATCCTAACAATTCATTTCTCTTTTTAAATCCTACCTGGAATCCTAAGTAACCAAGTAGAAGTGTAAAGAAGATTTGCAATACAGTACTAATGACTGGAATTGTAAATTCACGAATTGGTATCAAAATTAAATACGCAACAATAAGACCTGAGATTAATCCTAGCGTGCCAAATAAAACATCTGTTACAGGCGCCTTTACAAGAGCTTCCTCAATATGTTTAATAAGCTGAACAATATAATCTACGAGCCAAAATGTTGTTAAAAATAAAATAATTGCACCAATAATTGCACGAACATATGAGCCCTCCAGTAACGGGATTGCACCCATGTCCAATACATTAATAACTTTCGGGATTAAATAAATCCCTAACGCTCCTCCGATTACTAAAACGAAGAGCTGTACGATCCGTTTTAACATCCAACCACCTCCTACTCATTATTAACCATTGTTTTGCTAATCAAAACGCCGAATGCAAAAGCGGACGTGTCTTTTTATAAATTGGTTTATTTACCAATATATCATATCATATACCAAAAATGTGCTAGTGTCGTTATATTATGAAATCAATGTAATATTCTTAATTGTGTCTACTCATATATAAATGCTCTTGGATTCGTTTTAAACCTTCTCGTATTTTTTTCGCCCGAACTTCTCCAATTCCTTCTACATCATCTAACTCATTAATACTTGCACGACAAACGCCTTGCAATGTTTTAAATCGATTGATCAAATTTTCAATAATAAGAGGTGGTACCCGAGAAATTTTACTTGTAATCCTATATCCTCTCGGTGTAACACTTTCCTCTAAACTCATTTGCCCTGGGTAACCAAGCAATTTCACTAAATCACTATCTTCTAAAAGCTGTGCATTTGCAAGTTCCTGTAATTTTTTTAAAATTTGATAGTGATCCTGCGTCTTTTCTTGATAGTAGTCTTTAATTAATAATGCTGCCTCTGCTTCCAAATCAGCCAACAGCTCAGTAAGCTGTAAACGAATAAGTCTACCTTCTGTTCCTAATTCATGAATATAACTTAGAATTTCATTCTTAATACGGAGTACCATCTCGACACTATGTAGGACGTGGACCACTTCAGACATCGTAACAACTTCCTCAAATTCTAGAATACCCAAGTTCGTAATACCATCATTCCATACTGCTTTATATTTTTCTAAAGTTTGAATAGCCTGATTTGCCTTTGTTAAAATAACGCCTATGTCTTTTAGTGTATAACGTAAACCTCCCTGATATAGCGTAATTACGTTACGTCTTTGTGAAATAGCAACAACAAGACTTCCTGTTTGCTTCGCCACACGTTCTGCTGTGCGATGACGCATTCCTGTTTCAATGGAATCAATAGATGACTCGGGAACTAACTGTGCATTTGCAATTAAAATTTTACTTCCCGTCTCATTTAAAATAAGAGCTCCATCCATTTTTGCTAGTTCGTATAAACTAGCGGGAGAGAATGCACAATTAATGTGAAATCCTCCATCAACAATGCTTTTAATTTGATCATTATACCCAAGGACAATTAAGCCACCTGTTTGCGCACGAAGTACATTATCTATGCCTTCTCGCAAAGGTGTCCCTGGTGCAACAAGCTGCAAAATATTAATCATACTTTTGACACGTTGCTTGTTTTCTTCCATAGCCTAGCCTCCTAATGTCAAACGAAGCGCCTCTCCTAAATTAGAAACACCAACTACTTCAATCCCCTCAGGAATTGTCCAACCCCCTAAATTTTTTTGCGGGATGATGGCACGCTGAAATCCTAATTTAGCCGCTTCTTGTACTCGTTGTTCAATTCTCGATACCCTTCTTACTTCTCCAGTTAACCCAACTTCTCCTATTACCGCATCGGTCGGGGCAGTTGACTTATCTCGAAAACTCGATGCAATACTTAAAGCCACTGCCAAATCAATTGCTGGTTCATCCAATCTCAATCCTCCAGCAACCTTTAAATACGCATCTTGATTTTGCAATAATAAACCTGCTCTTTTTTCTAGCACTGCCATAATAAGTGATACACGATTATGATCAATCCCTGTAGCCATTCTTCGTGGATTTCCAAAACTAGTAGGAGAAATTAATGCCTGTATTTCTACTAAAACAGGCCTTGTCCCTTCCATAGAAGCAACAACTGTAGAGCCAGCAACTCCAACAGGTCTTTCCTCTAGAAAAATTTCAGAAGGATTTAATACTTCTGCAAGACCGAGTTCCTTCATTTCAAAAATACCCATCTCATTTGTAGAACCAAAGCGATTTTTAACCGCTCGCAAAATACGATATGTATGATGACGGTCTCCTTCAAAATAAAGAACCGCATCCACCATATGTTCTAACATACGCGGTCCTGCAATTGCCCCTTCTTTCGTTACATGTCCTACGATAAAAATTGGAATTCCTTTCGTTTTTGCAAGTTTCATCAGTTCCGCTGTACATTCACGTACTTGTGAAACACTACCTGGTGCTGAGGTTACTTCTGGCAAATAAATAGTTTGAATGGAATCAATGACAACAAAGGAAGGGTTCATTTCATCGATATGTGCCGCAATTCGCTGTAAATCTGTTTCCGAAACAACAAATAAGTTGCTTCCATTTACATGTAGACGATCTGCACGAAGTTTAATTTGTTTTGCTGATTCTTCACCAGATATATACAATACATCATACGAAGAATCTGCTAATTGCGATGATATTTGTAGTAGTAAGGTTGATTTTCCAATTCCAGGATCTCCTCCAATAAGTACGAGGGAACCGTCAACAATTCCTCCACCGAGTACACGATTAAATTCTTGAAATTTTGTTTCAATCCGTGCCTCTGACTTTGTTTCTACTTCTGTAAGACGCCTTGGCTTTGTTACTTCCGTTTGAATCGCATTTGCATAGTTGATGCGACGCGATGATACAACTTGTTCCATCTCTTCGACAAGCGTATTCCATTGCCCACATCCAGGGCACTTACCCATATATTTTGGTGACTGATAACCACATTCTTGACATATAAATTTCGTTTTCTTTTTAGCCATCTTGTTTTTACTTCACTTCACTTTCATCTATAAACATACATCCTTCTCGTACAAGAAAGAGGGCTATTATTTAGCCCTCCTTGTTTGTCTATACTTATTTTACCTTTTCTGCACTGCGAATGACAAATGATTCCCCTTCGGCGTCAAAGACAACTTTTTGACCTTTCTCAATTGCTCCTTTTAGAAGTTCTTCTGACAATCGATCTTCCACATGTTTTTGGATTGCTCGACGAAGTGGACGAGCACCATACTCACGATCGAATCCTTTATCAGCAATCGATTCAATTGCTGTACTTGTTAACTCTAATTCAATCTCTTGTTCTTTTAACCGATTTACTAATTGATTAACCATAAGCGTTACAATTTCTTGAATATGTTTTTTCTCAAGCATATGGAAAACAATGATTTCATCAATACGGTTTAAGAACTCTGGACGAAATGCTTTTTTCAATTCATCCATTACTTTACCCTTCATATCTGAATAATCACGACTCTCATCTTGTACGTTAAAACCGAGATGTTTATTACGTTTTAATGCTTCGGCACCAACGTTAGATGTCATAATAACAATTGTATTTCGGAAATCAACTGTACGCCCTTTAGAGTCTGTTAAACGCCCATCTTCTAGCACTTGCAGTAAAATGTTAAATACATCTGGATGTGCCTTCTCTACTTCATCTAGCAGCACGACAGAATATGGTTTGCGACGAACTTTTTCTGTTAATTGGCCGCCTTCTTCATATCCCACATATCCTGGGGGAGACCCCACTAAGCGAGAAGTAGAATGTTTCTCCATATACTCAGACATATCAATACGAATCATTGCATCTTCATCACCAAACATAGATTCTGCTAATGCACGCGCAAGCTCCGTTTTACCTACACCAGTCGGTCCTAAGAAAATAAATGAACCAATTGGGCGTTTCGGATCTTTTAAACCCGCTCTTGCGCGGCGCACTGCTTTCGCTACTGCGACAACAGCTTCATCTTGGCCAATTACACGGTCATGTAAAATGGATTCTAGATTCAATAATTTATTTGTCTCTGTTTGTGCAAGTTTAGAAACCGGAATACGCGTCCACGTAGAAACAACATTTGCAATGTCTTCTACTGTTACTTCTGAATTTTCTTTTCCTTGCTGCTCTTTCCACTGACGTTTTGTATCCTCTAATTTTTCACGTAAACGTTGTTCCATATCTCGTAAAGAAGCTGCCTTTTCAAATTCTTGGCTCTGTACGGCTGCATCCTTTTCTTTTCGAATTTCTTCAAGTTTCACTTCAAGTTCTTTTAAATCTGGTGGTGTTGTATAAGAACGTAAGCGTACTTTTGAAGCTGCTTCATCGATTAAGTCAATTGCTTTATCAGGTAAGAAACGATCTGTAATATAACGATCCGAAAGTTTTACAGCTGCTTCAATTGCATCATCTGTAATGGAAACGCGGTGATGCGCCTCGTAACGATCGCGTAACCCTCTTAAAATTTGAATCGATTCTTCTAAGCTTGGCTCGTCAACATGAATTGGTTGGAAACGTCTTTCTAGTGCTGCATCTTTTTCAATGTATTTACGATACTCATCTAATGTTGTCGCCCCAATACATTGCAATTCACCACGTGCTAATGATGGTTTCAAAATATTGGATGCGTCAATTGCACCTTCTGCACCACCTGCACCAATTAATGTATGAAGTTCATCAATAAATAGAATGATATTACCAGCTTGGCGAATTTCATCCATCACTTTCTTTAAACGATCCTCAAACTCACCACGGTATTTCGTGCCAGCAACAACTGTACCCATATCTAACGTCATAACACGCTTATCGCGTAATGTTTCTGGAACTTCATTATTTACAATTTGCTGTGCTAGACCTTCAGCAATTGCTGTTTTACCTACCCCAGGTTCTCCAATTAATACTGGGTTATTCTTAGTTCTACGGCTCAATACTTCAATAACACGTTGAATCTCTTTACTACGGCCAATAACAGGATCTAAGCGTCCTTCACGTGCAACAACTGTCAAATCTCGCGCTAAACTATCAAGCGTTGGTGTATTTGCATTTGCTGATGCACCACCTTGATGGCCTGATGTAGCTTCATTGCTTCCAAGGAGCTGCAATACTTGTTGTCTTGCTTTGTTTAAACTTACGCCTAAGTTATTTAAAACACGCGCTGCAACACCTTCACCTTCACGGATCAACCCTAGTAAAATATGTTCCGTTCCAACATAAGAATGACCTAGCTTACGTGCCTCATCCATTGATAACTCAATTACTTTTTTGGCACGCGGTGTATAATGAACAGTTTGAGACATCTCTGTTCCACGACCAATTAATGCCTCTACCTCTTTTTGTACCTTCTCTGGACTTAACCCAAGAGCAATTAACGCTTTAGCTGCAATTCCTTCCCCTTCGCGTACAAGCCCAAGTAAAATATGTTCTGTACCAATATTATTATGCCCAATGCGAATTGCTTCTTCTTGAGATAAAGCTAATACTTTCTGTGCTCTTTCTGTAAATCTTCCAAACATCATAGAAATCGCCTCCTACTTGCGCTCAATTTTGTTCAATTCGTAGTCTTTCACGGATTAATGTCGCCCTTCGATAATCCCTTTCTTCTGGGCTTAAAGGACCTCCAGCGTATTGCTGTAAAATTCCTGGCTGAGTTAGTACCATTAACTCTGTTAAAATATTTCTTGATATATTTTTTATATAATCAAGATCAATACCTAACCGCATATCTGACAGACAAGTAGCAGCTTCTGCCGATTGAATTAATCGACTATTAGCCAGTACACCGTAAGAACGATATACTCGGTCTTCCAGTTCAATACTTGAATTTTTCATAATTAGTTCTCGAGCTACTCTCTCTTGTTGTATAAGCTGATGAACAACACTCTCTAAATCTGCTATAATATCTTCTTCTGATTTTCCTAATGTCATTTGATTAGAAACTTGAAATATATTACCTAAGGCTTCGCTACCTTCACCGTATATTCCTCTTACGACTAAACCTAATTGTTGAATTGCTTGTATAATACGATTTATCCGTTTCGTCAAAACAAGTGCTGGTAAATGCATCATTACAGAAGCTCGTAACCCCGTACCAACATTTGTGGGGCAACTGGTAATATAGCCAAGCGATTCATCAAAAGCATATTCAACTGCTTTTTCAATCCATGTATCCATTTTGTTTGCGCTTTGCAGTGCTTCTGATAATTGCAGCCCTGAGAATAAACATTGAATTCGCACATGATCTTCTTCATTAAGCATCACACTTATATGTTCACTTTCTGATAGTAGACAAGTACCAAATTCCGTTCCAGCAAGATTAGGACTAATTAAATGTTTTTCTACTAAAACTCTTCGCTGAAGCGGTTTTAGTTCATTCATTTTTAATAGTTCAAAATTCCCGAGGGATTTCACTTTCTGATTTACAAACTTCTTTTGAAATAAATTAGTAATCTGCTTAGCTTCTTCATCAGTTTGTATAATAGGGAAATGATAATCTTTTAAATTACGAGCCAAACGAATACGACTACTTAAAACAATATCAGAATCGGGGCCATCTCCCCTCATCCACGGACTAATTGCTTCATTCATAATACGATCCAGTGACATAGAACTATTCCCCTCCTCTATGCTCACTAAGCTGATTTTCAATACTTCGGATTTGATCACGCGTTTGAGCTGCTTTTTCAAATTCTTCTTTCTGTACACATTGCTTTAATTTTAATTTTAGTTCATCTAATTCTTTCTTTAGATGAATATTTCCTCCCATACGCTCGGGAATTTTTCCACAATGATGTGTATGACCACCATGAAGCCGCTTCAACATTGGCTTTAGTTGTTCCTTAAATGTCTCATAACAAGAAGCACATCCAAAGCGACCTACTTTTGCAAATTGTTTATATGTCATATTACAAGTTGAACATCGTAATACTCTTGCATCTGAAAAACTATCCTCTTGGTTTTCAAACATTGATGGTTCTCCATGTAGCAATCCAGCTAGTAAGTCATGGAAGGAAAAACTAGATTGTGGTGATTGAAAGAAAGACGTATAGCCATTTTGCTCTGCACATTGCTCACAAAGATGAACTTCCGTCTTTTGTCCGTTTATTACTTTTGTATAATGTAGTGCTGCTGGTCTTATATTACAATTTTGACAAGTCATCTTATATCCCCACCTTTACAATAGGAACGATCTACCTCATGATACTTTTTATACACCACTAGATTATTTTGTTCATTTAATCTTGTCTGTAAAAAGTCCCACTATAAAATGAATTACCGCTAAAAACATTTCTTAACAAAAGCTGTATTTATTTATATTTCAGTGTCCTTAACATTGCGCATAATATTCGAGCCCTAAGTTCATCTCTAGAAGGTAAATCCATTAATAATACAGATCGATCTAATACGCTCAGCATAAGTTTTGCTTCCCGATTGGTCACAATATCTTCTTCCACTAATCGTATAATGATACTTTCCGCATTCCCTTGCGCAATACTATGCTCGATCATATGAAGCATTTGATCAATAATGTCTATATCGTCATGCAATTTGACTTTGATAATGCGAATGTAACCTCCTCCGCCTCGTTTACTTTCAACTACAAATCCTCTTTCTAACGTAAAGCGAGTATTGATTACATAATTAATTTGAGACGGAACACAATCAAATCGATCCGCAATCTCATTTCTCTTAATCTCAATCACATTATTATTGCTTAAGTCAATAACTTGCTTTAGAAATTGCTCAATGATATCAGATATATTTCTCATTTATCCGCCACCTTTATTGACTTTGACTATCTTTGACTTTAATTATATACGTATTAAAGAAATTTGCAACTCTTTTGCTTCCTCACTATCCTAGCCAAAATTTCTTTTCTTTAATCACTACGTTTATATTTTATACAACAGAATTAACTTCTCATTTTTATTTGTACATATTAATACCAAATAAAAATATACAAAAAAGCACGAGTCAATTGACTCGTGCTTTAATTGCTTGGCGACGTCCTACTCTCACAGGGACAAGGTCCCAACTACCATCGGCGCTAGAGAGCTTAACTTCCGTGTTCGGTATGGGAACGGGTGTGACCTCTCTGCCATCATCACCAAACTATTGAAGGTATATTCCTTCAAAACTAGATAACATTTGCTTCATATTATATGGTTAAGTCCTCGATCTATTAGTATTCGTCAGCTCCACATGTCACCATGCTTCCACCTCGAACCTATCAACCTGATCATCTTTCAGGGATC
>NZ_KB895593.1:0-45129 GCF_000374885.1 Bacillus sp. 105MF
CTAAAAATCCAGCATACCCAATTTCATATACAAGCACTTTCTTAAAAGATAACGCAACTGCTGCTGTTCATAACAATACAGATTATATTGAGACTACAACTACAGAATATTCTCGTGCTAAAATGACGCTTGATCATACTGGTGGATATGTTGCTCAATTTGATGTATCTTGGGATGAATTCTCATATGATCAAAATGGCAAAGAAGTACTAACCCATAAAACTTGGGAAGG
The DNA here is from genome assembly GCF_000374885.1 of Bacillus sp. 105MF. Classification (NCBI taxonomy): domain Bacteria; kingdom Bacillati; phylum Bacillota; class Bacilli; order Caryophanales; family Bacillaceae; genus Bacillus; species Bacillus sp. 105MF. The sequence continues at coordinate 233 of NZ_KB895593.1, forward strand.
AAACGGCAGAGACAGAACTGCTCATTTCAATACAGTTATACCACTTTCACCGAATTCAAAAAATGTAAAAGTTGTAGCAAGAGAATGTACAGGTCTTGCATGGGAATGGTGGAGAACAATTATTAATGAACAAAATGTTCCATTAACAAATGAAATTAAAGTTTCAATTGGAGGAACGACATTATACCCAAGTGCTAATATTAGTCATTAGTTAATAGAGGTACTATATGATTATGATGTAACGACAGATAACTAAGGTGATGTATACGCCTTAGTTATCTTTTGCTTTTTCATTCAATGAGAGTACAATGTAAAGGATAATATTTTAAAAATCCCGTCACATCAATATTTGTATTCCATCTATACTGAAAATAAAATTAGTTTAATTTTAAATTTAACAAATCACTTACGATGATATTAGATATGTTATACAAAAAATATTTTGAAATTAATTTTCGTATATAAATAAAATCCGATGAAACCTCACCGGATTTTTCTCTTTTAAAAAGGAGATATTATAATAAAGAACATTCTGAATTAAAATACTTTACGTTGATAAATGATTAATGATACTCCCCATGAAACGATATAAACACATACGATTATAGCTGTAGCTATGCTATACAAGACAGGTATAGAAAAGCTGAAAATAGCATCGATAACCGTACTAAACTCTGTTGCAAGAAATTTTACCAAAGCAGTTAATCCTAAAAATGAAGCTATAATAAACAAAATCAGATGCTCTTGTTTAAATTGATAAAATAGTGGAAATGTAAAGGCTGCAAATAGCAAAAACAATGCATTGCCCATTACAATATGCTCTACAATAAATGACTTTTGAAAGATGATAAGCATTGCGCTTGTTACAGCAATTGCTAGCAACATGTAAACAATTGCTCCAATATAACGTGAAGCGACAATTTCCTTACGTGTATATGGTAAAGAATTTAATAAAATATTTGTTTCTGTCTTTGCATCGTAGGCATGCGTACTAAATGGAATCAAAATACTTGCAATCGTAAATGTTAAAATAGGGTGACTATTCGTCACAATAAAAAAGATAATACAGCCTAAATAAAAGATCAGTTGCTTCTTCTGTAAAATTAAATCGCGTTTGATTAAATTAAGCATGATGCCCTACTCCTTTCGAGTAATACATGATGTCCTCTAATGAGGCACGTTCAATCATAACTTCATTACCAAAAATTTGTTCAACTTCAGCTACATTATTTGTTAATGCCTCAAAGCCAGTCGGTGCACGATGAATATGCATAAAGGCTTTTTCTGTATCGCGGTCTAGTAAATCCGTACTCCCTTTTACTAAGGCATAGTTTTCTTCTATCTCATGAATGGAGTGATTAAAGATTAATTTTCCCTTTTTTACAAAGGCGATAAAATCAGCGATGCGATCTAAATCCGTCGTAATATGTGTCGAGAAAAATAGTGTACGATTGCCATCAAGCATTAATTCATGTAGTAAATGAAGTAACTCACGTCTAAATATTGGGTCTAAGCCCGCTGTTGGCTCATCCATAATAATCAGCTCGGCATGATGTGATAGCGCAAGCGCTAATGAAGCCTTCATCTGCATACCCTTTGAAAAAGTTTTAATCGCTTTATTCATTGGCAATTCAAACTGTTCTATATAGCGCTTAAATATCGTTTCGTCCCAATTTTTATAAGCAGGCGCGATCATACGTTTAATATCCTTTAGATTTAACCCCTCATAAAATACGTTACTATCAAAAACAAAACCGATGCGCTCTTTAATTTCTTTTTCGTGGGTTGCGTAGTCTAAGCCGAAAATTTTAACCTCGCCCGCATCTGGCTTTAATAAGTTCATCATTATTTTAATGATTGTCGATTTACCGGCACCATTTGTGCCGATGAATCCTGTTACAAATCCTTTTTTGATTTGTAAATTTAATTGCTTTATCGAAAAACCTTGAAATGTTTTACTAACATTGTGTAGCTCTACTATATTTTCCATGTATTTTACTCCTCATATAAAATAGTTAATAATTCTCGCAGTTCCGTTAAAGGTAGCCCAATTTCCTTACTATTAGTAATGACAGACAATAACTGTTCTTCAATCACTTTTAATTTTTTCTCACGTACTACATCTAAATTTTGTTCAGCAACAAACGAGCCTTTACCTACAATCGAATAAATAAAACCTGCTTTTTCTAGCTCCTCATACGCGCGCTTTGTCGTAATAATACTAATCTGCAAATCCTTTGCGAGCTGGCGCATTGATGGGAGTGGCGATCCCTCTTTTAAATCACCAGTTAAAATGAGCGACTTTATTTGATTGGTAATTTGTTCGTAAATTGGCTCCTTAGAACTATTTGAAATAATTATTTGCATGCAAATCCCTCTTAGTCTTTATATTGTATATATACTCTATATACAATATATAAATTTTATATCAAAAATGCAATGATTTTCCAGAATTTTTTTTATAAAGGGTACTCATGTAAATGAATAGTAGGTTTAATCATGGAGTGAGTATATTCAAATTTATTTTAGATAGCGTATCAAGAACGTTATAAGTGTGAATGCAAAAGTCTATTATGTGTAGTTAAAACATTTAGAAATCCTCTTAAAAATTTTTAAGGAATTTCTAAAAAATAGATAAATGGGAATAACGGGAGGTGGAACATATGAAGCAATTTGCGAAAGGAGTATGGAGAAAAAGTATGGGGAATTGTAAAAGAAAGCATTTATATTGCAGCAGCATTTATTACAACTTATCTTTTCTTTATTTTCTAAAAAAGAAGCTATCTCAGTATATGGGATAGCTTCTTTTTAAATGGTCTAAGTATTCAAAAAAGATAAAGAGTTTTGTTAGCTGTACCGTAAAAATTCCAAAGTGTTAAAGTCGTATGATGGGCGCTTTTACGGCTCCCTAAATCCAAATGCTCCAATAAGAACAGGAATGAGTAATATGAAAATAACAGGTAGAAGTGGAACAAAAATACCGACAAACTTCCATTTGCTTGGTTCGTTCTTGTTTATAGCTATCATGCTGAATATGAGGCCGAGGATGATGCAAGCGGTGCTAATAAAAAAGAAAATGATTGGTAAAAAACTTAAATTTGCTGCAAGGGCATAACTGAGTGAAAATGAAACAACTCCAGCTAATGTAACCCACAGAGAGAGAAAGCTATATTTGTTAAACAAAGGAATCACCCCCATACATCCATTTTAGTGTGAAAATTTTCTAATTAAAAGGTATCTTTTTGCTTTTTTCCCCAATGAGAGTACAATGTAAAATAGCAAGAAAAGGCGAAAAGTATTTACAGGATTATTGCAAGTAGATAGCGTAAAAGGCAGTAAGGAATTGAGAGGAGGTTTTTTCTCTGGATATAAATAAAGAAACAATCATTCACCTTTATCATACAAACGATATACATAGTCATTTTGAAAAATGGCCGCAAATTTCTCGGTTTGTACAAGAAGAGAAAAAGCGCAGACAGAAAGCAGGAGAATCTGTTTTCACATTAGATATTGGCGATCATGTGGATCGTTTTCATCGTATAACGGAAGCAACGAATGGCAAGGGCAATACGAAATTATTAAACGAAGCGCTATATGATTATGTAACGATTGGAAATAACGAAGGAATTACATTAGCGAAGGAGCATCTTGAACATTTATACGATGAAGCGAATTTTGAGGTGCTTGTAGCTAATTTATTTGAAAGAGATGGAACGAGTCCTAATTGGGCAAAACCGTACAAGCTGCATACAACTGCAGATGGAGTTACGATCGCTTTTATCGGCTTAACGGTAGCTTATCCAGAGTTCTATGAAATGCTGGATTGGCATATTGGAGATCCAATTGCACATTTGGAAGTAATTTTAGAAGAAGTGAAAGAAAAAGCTGATGTTACTGTCGTTCTTTCTCATCTTGGAAAGAATGCAGATGAGTATATGGCAGAGCATTATGATATTGATGTTATTTTAGGGGCACATACGCATCATTTGTTTGAGCGTGGTGTTCTTGTGAATGGGACCTTGCTTTGCTGCGGAGAAAAGTGGGGGCATTATGTCGGACATGTTCAGCTAACGGTGGATCTAGAGACAAAAAGAGTGACAGAAAAGGATGGGAGAGCGATTCGTACAAATCGTCTGTCAGCTTACGGAGAGTCATTGCTGACGATTGAAGCGTTAGAGAAAGAAAGCGAACTTATTATGGCAGATCCGATTGTTGAGTTAAAAGAACCATTGCCGATTGATTGGTTCCAGGAGACACAAATTTCCCGTATGTTAGCAAGTGCATTAAAAAAATGGTGTAATGCGGAAATTGGGATGGTCAATGCGGGTGTGTTATTAGAAGGATTAGAAGAAGGAATTGTAACGCGCGGAGATATCCACCGCATTTGTCCACATCCTATTAATCCATGTGCACTAAAAGTAAAAGGCAAAACATTACGAGATGTTATTTTAAAAGCACGTCGTCCAAATATGGAACAACTTGAGGTAAAAGGCCTTGGTTTTCGCGGGAAAGTTATGGGGAAAATGATTTATGATGGCCTGGAAGTTACATTAGATACGATTCCTGGAAATAAAATTTTACTCGAAGATGTATTGATTAATGGAGAATCATTAGAGTTAGAACGTATATACACTGTCGGAACGATTGATATGTTTACATTCGGGTACTTATACCCAGAACTATCCACACTTTCTGAAAAACAATATTATATGCCAGAGTTATTGCGAGATGTGTTAACAGAGATGTTGATAACTTATACATCTTCCATCAAACTATAGGCTAGTTAACCTGTAACACTCATTTTTCTCTTTTCATAAAGATAAGAAAGAGAGGAGTGTGTGAACTATGGTTAATGTGGAACCAATTATCATTGGTAACTATGCGTTTATAGCGGTTAGCGTAAAGCTTCCGAAAACAAATTTGCTGGCTGTTATGAGCGATAAGGGATATATTATGTGTGGAGCTTTAGATGTCGGTCTATTAAACGAGAAGTTAGGGGACCGAGGTATTATTGCTGGTCGCGCAGTTGGTGTGAGAACGATTGAGCAGCTTCTTGAAGCGCCGCTTGAATCGGTAACGACTGAAGCCGAGGCTCTAGGCATTCCAGCAGGAACAATTGGAAAAGATGCTTTATTAAAAATGATATAAGTATATATCGTCCCTCTTTCTTGCATAGAAATGATATAAGAAGGAGGGTTTTTTTATGCGTACATTTCGTCCAAAAGCTTCGCGTTTCCGAAAAGGACCGCTCCCCTTTCGGCATGTACTACTCATTTCGTTTATCATTTTTTTATTGTTAACTTTACAAGGATTCTGGATTGTGAATAAAAGTATTCAACCTACATTAATAAAATATGGAGAAACGCAGACACATAAAATGGCAACGGTTGTGATGACGAAAGCAGTAAAGGATCGAATTAAGGAAGGATTTGATGTGGATTCATTAATGAAAGTACAAAACGATAAGAATGGAAGAGTATCCACAATCGATTTAAATACAAAGCAAGTAAATGAGATTTTGACATCGACTACTGCATACATAGAGAAATATTTGCATCAAGTGGAGAAGGGGAATATGAAGGCACTCGGTCTTCCAGAAGAGAGCGGAGTGTCAATGTCTGTTCCTCTTGGACGCATAACGGATAATGCACTCCTTGGTAATTTAGGGCCGGATATTCCGATTGATTTTACAACAATTGGTCATGTGAATACGGATATTAAGCAAGATGTAAAACCGCATGGAATTAACAATACAGCGATTGAAGTTGTTATGGAAGTGCAGGTTACGCTACAGGTAATTATTCCATTTCGTACAAAAGAAATTACAGTAAAACAAAATATCCCAATTGCAACGCGAATTGTACAAGGAGAGGTACCATCTTATTATGGAAGCGGCGGAGTTGTTATGCCTGATAGTAAGGGGAAGAAAGCGGATGATTAGTCATTCGCTTTTTTGTTTTTACTTATTTTTGTAAAATGGAAAGATAAATAAAATTACATATCATTCCATATTTATAATAGAGGGTGACTCGAGAATTTGAAGATATTAAAATAAGTGTGGGGTGTCAAATGGGAGAAATACTTTTCTTTTTAGGGATAGTATCCTTAATAACTTATCATTTGTTAAGCCACAGAAAAATGGATTCAACCAAAAAGAAGTTGTATTTTATAAGTCTGATTTTTGTTATTGTTTTTGCCTTTATTCCTACAACAGGACTAAGTAATGGGGAATTTCTTCACTTTGGTATACCTGCAGAAAATTTCACTTATTTTGGTAGGGGGATGCTTGGTTTTAATCCATTGGGGTTTATCTTTAACTTTTTTGTGTTTTATTGTTTTTTTAAGCTAATACTAAAAATATGGAAATTTTTATCAAATAAAGCAGAGGATTAATAAAATATGTATTATAACGGATGAGTAAGTTTGAAAAGACATTATAGTACTTAAAAGGAAACAACCGTAGCAATTAGCTACGGTTATTTTTTAAATTCGCACGTTCTTTCCGCTCCCACAAACTTAAATGCATATACGGATCAAAAGCCCATTCTGTATACCCGTTGTCTTTATATAATCCAAAGTGCAAGTGTGGTGGGAACTTTCCAGCTGTACCAGGAGGTCCATAACCTGTGTTACCAACGAAGCCAAGAACGGTTCCTGGCTCTACAATTTGTCCTAGCTGTATTTCTTTAGAAAAGCCACCTAAATGTGCGTAATAATGATAATTGTTATATAAATCACGAATGCCGATACGCCAACCACCAAGGCGATTCCAACCTTTTGTTTCAATAACGCCGTAGCAGGTAGATTTTACTGGTACACCGTGCCTTGCGAAAATATCGGTGCCTTCATGAATACGTCTTCCTCCAAAACTCCGCCCAGCGCCAAATGTACTACGGTAGCTATTGTCGCTATGGACAGGAAGAGGGAAAGCATTCCCTTCTAAGTTAATACGACCATAGTGCTTATAGATTCGAGCATATTCGGTAATTAATTCAACCGTTTTTGCACGTCTATAATATTCCCAGAGCATAATTTTAATACGGTCTTCTGAAGTCCCTTGTTTTTTTATAATAGTTGCCATTGTATGCAAAAGGTCTCGGTCGTTATTTGCATTTGCAATTCCATCTTTATCGCCATCTAAACCAATCCCCCCAAACAGAGAAATCGTGTGGGGAAGAGTATCGTTAGTAGAACCATTGGCAGGTCCAGCCCACATTTCCGGTTTAAAGTAAATTGATATGATAGCATCGGGCTTTTTCGGAATATCTTTTCTTACGCTCCGTATATTGCGTTCATATTGATCAATTGCGGCTAAGTAATACCATGGAATATTAGCATCTTTTTCAGTTTCTTTATATAGTGTCATGCGCTTTTCGTATATTTGATTTTGATTCACTTCACCATAGGCAATGCCTTGCCCAAGAAGAAAACAAATAGAAAGCAATAAGGCAATCTTTCGAAGCATAAAAATAAACTCCTTTCACAACATCACTCTTTTTAGTGTGGGATATACGAGATATTTCATTATAGTAAATCATTGGTAAAAATTCTTGGAATCTTCATTTGAGCAAATCGCTTTCATACGTTAGAATAGATATGTTACATTGAAAGAAGCGAACACGGTAAACTATTTCATATTGTGCGGAGTTGATAACATGACAAAACAAACAGAATATAAGCGCAAGCCCGAATGGTTGAAAATTAAGTTAAATACAAATGAAAACTATACAGGCTTAAAGAAAATGATGCGTTCTAAGCAGTTACATACCGTTTGTGAAGAGGCGAAATGTCCGAATATTCACGAATGCTGGGCTGTAAGAAAAACAGCAACGTTTATGATTTTAGGTGCGGTTTGTACACGTGCTTGTCGTTTTTGTGCGGTTAAAACAGGCTTACCAACGGAGCTTGATTTACAAGAGCCAGAACGCGTAGCAGATTCTGTAGTACACATGGGCTTAAAACACGTTGTTATAACAGCGGTTGCACGTGATGATTTGAAAGATGGCGGAGCTGCTGTTTTTGCTGAAACAGTGCGCGCTGTTCGTCGCAAAAATCCATTCACGTCTATTGAAGTACTGCCATCTGATATGGGCGGGGTAGAAGAAAATTTAAAAATGTTAATGGATGCAAAACCGGATATTTTAAACCATAACATTGAAACAGTACGTCGATTATCTGACCGAGTTCGCGCTAGAGCAAAATATGATCGTTCATTAGAGTTTTTACGTCGTGCAAAAGAAATGCAACCTGATATTCCAACTAAATCTAGCATTATGGTGGGACTGGGTGAAACAAGAGAAGATTTAATTGAAGCAATGGACGACTTACGTGCGAACAATGTGGATATTTTAACACTTGGACAATACCTACAACCATCTAAAAAGCATTTACCAGTTATTAAATACTACACACCAGCTGAATTTGCAGAGTTAAAAGAAATTGCTCTTAGCAAAGGATTTAGCCACTGTGAAGCTGGCCCGCTTGTTCGTTCTTCTTACCATGCAGATGAGCAAGTACGTTCTGCAAAAGAAAATACAGCACAAGCAAAATAATAGTAAAAAATCCTTCTTAGCGTGAAAACTAAGAAGGATTTTTTTACTTCAAATACAACTAAATAGGAAAGAATAAAGTAAACAATGAAGGAAGTTTTACCGCGGTTTTTCAATTTGTTTTTCTATATTCTAAAACGGTATTTTGACATATGGATAAAATCTTTTTCAATTCTTCTGTGGATAATTCAATTGTAAATTCCGGAACACCCGGTGTAATTAAAATTTTGTCATAGGCATAGACGGAACTATCCACAATAATTGTTACATTCTGTGAATAACCAAAAGGAGCGACGCATCCCGGAATACATCCTGTTTGTTCTCTTAGTTCATCAGGTGAACAAATTGATAAGCGCTGCCCCGTGATTTCCTTCATTTCGTTTTTCTCGAGACGAGTTCCTTCCAATGTGAAGAAAACGTAATAGGATCCAGATTTTGATTTTAAAAATAAGCTTTTACTTGGAGCACCCTGCAAGCCAAGGCGTTCACGAACAACACGATCTGTCTCATAATCGAGAACTGGTTCGTGTTCAAATTTTTCATAAGAAACATTTGTCTTATGTAATAAAGAGATTACTTCTTCGTACATATTTTTGTAATGCCCCTTTCTATATTTTCCCTATGTTCATCATGACTTTTTCAAATTTTTTTGCACTTAAAATTTCATGTGTTAAAAATTCTCCGTTATAAAAAGCTCCGTATGTCGTGAAGGCACAAGGAGCATGTTGCGCATCTTCTCGCGATGTCAACTGAATGCATTCGAAAGGGATATGATATTGCTGAGTGATATTGGCTAATTCTTGATGAATGTAATAATCAGTATAAGGACACTGATTTGTATAATAGACAACCAAGCCGTTTTGATTCGGAATCTTCATGTCTTTGGCGCTTGCTGTGAAATGTGGTGAAGGAGCATTTGGATCAAGTTTGTATACAAGTAATTCAAAATAAGGCGGTGCTGTATCACATACTTGAAACCCTTTTTTCTTTAAGTAGCCGCCATCTGATAAATAGGGGCGTTTTTTCTTGCTTGAAATAACAACGATTCCATGCTTTCCTTTCGCTTTAGAATCTTGCATACATTCTTCTAAGAGCTGTGCACCATAGCCTTTCCCTTTAAAACGCCCCGATATCCAAAAGCAATTGATGAATGTGTATCCTGGTGCAGAGATAGGCACCCATGCATACTCAGCTGGAATGTGTTCAATGAACACCTTTCCTTTTACATCTAGCTTTTTAAACATAAGTCCTTCTTCAAATCGATCTTTTAGCCACTCTTTTTTTAGCTCGACACCACGTTTCACTTTTTTGTCTGACATTGCACAGCAGATATGTTCTTGTTCAATATTATCTCATGTAACAATTTTCAACGGTCTTCCCCCACAATCTGTGGATTGTCGTTTGTTCATCAAGTGTAATTTCGTAAATATCAGGATTGCTTAAGTTTTTCCATTCTAGAAAACTAATCCGATTATCAAAGTACTTTAAAATGAGCGTTAATAAATTTCCATGTGTAACAAGTAATGTTACTTGGTGTTCTTGTTGTAAAATGTCTTGAATAAGCGATGCAACGCGGTCCATCGCTTGTTTTGTTGACTCTCCGCCTAAAAAGGCAATATCTATATTTGTAAAAGTATATTCTAGTTTTTGTAGCCAATCTTCCATTGGATTATTGCTTAATATGCGTTCCTCTAGGCGCTCATCTTCGCCTACGGGTAGATTGGTTCGTAATGCAAATGGTGCAATGGATTGAATGGCTCGAGTAAAAGGGCTTGAAATAATGGACTCTATTTGCAGGTTATTCTGTATGAGAAAATCAGCAAGAAAGTGTGCTTGCTTTTCCCCTGCAATTGTTAGTGCTGCATCTCGTTCTTGTCCAGTTGCTGAGCAGTGACGTACTACGATAAGTTTTTTCAAAATCCATTCCTCATTTTTCAAGTTGACCATACATACTTCGACAAATAGGAAAAAAATCCTCTATAGAAAAAAGCTAAGTTCACGTGGGCTTAGCTTTTTTCTGATTCAATTGTTAATTTGTCTTTCATTTTACGAATAAGAATGAAAGCGCAAATTGTAAAAATAAGCGTGATTCCTTCTGCAACAAATATGTTGATAACTTGCTTTTGATAAAGAGCTGCAAAGAAGTCTATAAATGCATGAAACAAGCCGGCATATATAACAAAAATATATTTCTTATGTTTTACGCCGTATAATACAAGCATTGAGAAGGCGATTTGTAAGACCAAAGTTAAGATTCTTTCTAAGCTACCAAGTAGGTAGAGATAGGAAGGAGTGCTAAGTAATAAATCTTGCACTTGACTGAGCTGAGGGGCCTTTTCAATAAGTTTTGAAAAACTTCCATTATTGATTGAAATAGCAAAGTATAGAGTTTGAAGACTAGCTAGAGCCCCAATTGAAATAGATTCAATCCCTCCGTGTCCAATTCCATATGCTAAACCATCTTTATATTCTTGATATTTCTTAAGTAAATAGAAGAAGGCTATGAATCGACCTGCTTCTTCAAAGATAGCGGCAGTAAGTCCACCATAGATGGCATAAAGAAATGGGTTTTTCAATATTTCCGATGTTGTAGGATTGCCCAGCATAAATACGTGAAAAGGTGTTTCGAGAATTTGTGAAAATCCAATAAAGATAAGAACCCCAACACCAACAACTTTCCAGTTTATATGATATTTTTTTCGAAAATAAACAAGTACGATAATTGGAACTAGAACCGAAATCGCTAGTTGCATAATCATACTGGTAATTACAGCATTTGAAACCATATTTTTCACCGCTTTCTAATATATGTACATATATATTATGCCTGAATTTTAAGGGAATGTGGAGTGGAGGAGTTTTTAGTCATAAAAAACACATAATTTAATAATCATTTTTTATTGACTCTCACGTTACGTAATACTTTATTGTATGTATGAAGGGAGGCGAAACAATGACAATGAGGGTAAAAGAAGTAGCTGATTTAGTTGGTATTAGTGTGCGCACACTGCATCATTATGATGAAATTGGGTTGTTAACCCCAGACGAGACGACAGAGTCAGGGTATCGTCTGTATTCCAATGAAAATCTAGAGACATTGCAGCAAATTTTATTTTTTAAAGAGCTTGGCTTCCCTTTAAAGAAGATTAAGGAAATTATCATGAGTCCTTCATTTGACCGGGAAGAAGCGCTTCAATTGCATAAGAAAATGCTGCTCGAGAAGCGAGCTAGACTGGATAAGGTGATTGCGACAATTGATAAGACAATTAAGCATACAAAAGGAGAGATTCAAATGACGAATAAAGAAAAATTTGAAGGATTTGATTTCAGTCAAAACCCATATGAGCAAGAAGCACGTGAGAGATGGGGAGACGAAGCTGTGGATAAAGCGAATAAGACAGCAGCTGGCATGCCTAAAGAAAAGCAAGAAGAGTTTAATGGCATTTATAGAAAGCTGGCTACACTTCGAAATGGCGCGCCTGATTCTAAAGAAGCACAAGAAGCAATCCAAGAATGGTACGATTACTTGCAAAACTTCGGTCAATATTCATTAGAGACATTCAAAGGATTAGGTCAAATGTATGTAGATGATGAACGTTTTACAAAAAATATTGACCAATTTGGAGAAGGTTTAGCACAGTTTATGTGCGATGCAATGGCGGTATACGCAGATAACCGTAAAAAATAAAAAAGATGGGGCTGTCTCAAGTGGGCAGCCGCCATCTTTTTTATTTTTTAAGCATGTCATTTAATGTTTGATTCTGCGTATTATTCAAATGCGGATTTTTCCCCATTTCACGTTTTAGCATATCAAGGCTTTGTTCATATTCTTTATTGTTTAATGTACCAGATTGCAGACCTTGAATTTGCGTGATCAATTTTTGGTCTGTTGATACATATGCTTTATAATAGCGAGGAACGATGGATAAAGCCGTTTTATATACTTGATCTGTTACAAGAGCAGGATCGTTTGTTTTTGCTTTGTATACAACAAATACTTCGTCATCGGTCACAAGTGTAGCAGCATTTGTGACATCTGGAAGATTTACTGTCATACTTGTAACCATTTCAGCCACCTTCTCGCGGTTAATGGCACCCACTTGTTTGTTAGATACTTCATGTTTTTGTTTAGAGGAGTATCCGACTCTTGTAAGCTTTGTATTTGTATTTTCTGTATGATACATGTCGTTTTTATTGGAGACAAGAACGCGGCTGCCTTTTTCATGTTCCATTTCAGCTTTATTTGTCGAGTAGCAACCTACAAATAAAGAGAGCGTGAGAAGAGAGAGTATCATTTGTTTTTTCAAGATGTATCACCTCCTTCTCCATAGCATTTACTACTTTTCAATTTTTTGTATTTGAAATTGTTGGTTGTTAGGCTTTGTGATACGATAAAAAGAAGAATGCTTAGAAAGGAAGTTAATGATGGAGCAAAAGCAGGAGATACATGCTACAATGAGCATTAATAATGTTCAATACGAAGTAATTAAAGACTATCGTAACGGTTTTCGTGAAGAAGCATTTAAAGAGCGCTATGCAGAAATTTTAAATAAATATGATTATATCGTTGGTGACTGGGGATACGAACAACTCAGATTGCGCGGTTTTTTTGATGATAGTAACCAACGTGCGACATATGATACGAAAATTAGTACATTATCGGAGTACTTATACGAGTACTGTAATTTTGGTTGTGCACACTTTGTATTACGAAAAGTGAAGAAGTAAAAAGAATTCCTCTTACGATAGGCGTAAGAGGAATTCTTTTTTAATCAAGTATTTTTTCATAGCAGTTATACCAATTATAGGGCTTTGGTTTACTTGGAAAATAAACAGCGCCCCGGCATATATAATTATTTGTTTCGTATAAACGTAAGGAAACAGGATTACCTGTGAAAGCATCTAAGCGTATCCCGGTATAGTTCTTTTGCTGTGCTTCATTTTCCCAAAAGGATAATAGTTCTTTACTATATCCTTTTCCTTGTGCGACTGGATGGATGACAAAAGAGTGGACAATGAGAAAACGTCCTTCCGTTTTTGACCAGTCAATAAGCGTATACTCTGGGGACTGCCATTCATTCAAAATGACGGCACCAACGATTGAATCATCTTTACATAGACAATAGAGTTCATTATTTTCTAAGTGGTAGGAAATTGTTTCTCGCGTCGGATAAGAGTCATCCCATTGGTAAATTTGTTTTTGGAGTAGGTCCGTTTTACACTGCTCATACATATCATCTAACTCATCTAATAGGTTAAGTGTACCTTTTGTTATTTTTAGCATATGTGTCCCCTTTACAAGCAAATTGAAATAAGATCACCTTCAGAAAGCGTTGTATGTGGTTTCATCTTCTGTCCATTCAACTGAATGTGTCCGTTTTTTATTCTGTCTACAATCGCGGTGCGGCTCCAATCTGAAATATACGTAGCGAGTGCTTTATCCATGCGATGAGAGCCAAAAACTGTTTCTAATACAATGGCTAATTCTGTAGTGCCAGCTTCTTTATATTGCATAATCGAGATAGTAGTGATCATCTCACCTTGTTCTTTTTGAAACACATCGATCGTTTCGACATGATCAGAAAAAGACTTATAAATGTGAAGTTTCTTGTTCCACGTATGTCCTTTCGGGCATTTATAAATGGCAAAGCGGTAAATATTTTTTCCGTTTGCGTTATGCCTACGAATGTTCGTATCAGTAAAAAGGGTGGTATGCCCGCAATTTTTACAATGCTTTTCGACTATCGTTTCAAATTCATTTTCATATAAATTCCAAGAAAGTTGTACTTTCTGCATTTTCCTTCACCTCGTTTGATGGTAAAGGAACGTAAGACAGCTATTTGGATGTCTTGCAGTATGAATGGGAAAGAAATAGGCAAAAATAAAAGGAGGTTCTCCCTTAAGAGGAACCTCCGTAAAACATCATACTACAGATGTGCTACGTTCCTTTGTAATGGGAAATGAACAGACTACTCCCTTGACAAAGCACATAGCTTTTTTGAGAGTAATGCTATTCAATTGCTGATCCATTACAAAGTAAATGTTGGCATACGTAGTAGACGTCCTTTCTTCCAAATAGATTTGTTCATAAGTATAACATAAAAGATTGAAAATTCAAAACGTCGTTATGTATAAAAAACACCAGCTATCAAGGTAGCTGGTGCCATAATATTATATAAGTTCAAATAAGAATGAGCGAAGTTCTTCTGCAATCTCTTCAGAGACAGAAAAAGCGTGCTCTAAGTAGCCAGGTTCGTTTAAATCGTCAGTGCCGATGATTGCAAATTTATTACGCTGCATATCAAGGACAATTGTTTTACCGTAATGGCGATCGGAATATAAAAGCGCTAAATCGTGGCGCTCATTTTCTCCCATAAAGCTAACGAAACGCGTTTTTGTATCGACTGTATCGTCGTAAAGAAAGAAACGTTCTTCCATACTACACAGGCTCCTTTTTTAAATATCTAAGTTTAAGTGAGGCTTATGATCTAAATGGTGATGTGTTTTAATAAAGCGTACTGTTCTTGTTTTGTAGCGCATAACGATAGAATATGTTTCTGCTAAGTCTCCGCCAAGGAATTTCACACCATCTAATAACTCGCCAGCAGATACGCCTGTTGCTGAGAAGATTGCGTCGTCACCAGATACTAAGTCATCTAACATAAGAAGTTGACGAGGGTCTTCTAATCCCATTTTACGGCAACGTGCTTCTTCTTCTTCGTTCATTGGAACTAAGCGTGCTTGCATTTCGCCTTCAAGACATTTTAGTGCCGCTGCAGAGATAACGCCTTCTGGAGCGCCGCCAATACCAACGAATAAGTCAATACCTGTTCCTGGAAGAGCTGTTGCGATTGACGCACCAACATCTCCATCACCGAATAGTTTTACACGTGCACCTTTTGCGCGAATACGGTCAATAATATCTTGATGACGTTCACGTTCTTGGATGATAACCGTTAGGTCACGAATTTTCTTATTGTTTGCTTCTGCTACAATTTCAATTGTTTTTTCAATTGGATCATCTAAGCTAATCTTACCAGCTGCTTTTGGACCAACCGCGATTTTTTCCATGTACATATCCGGAGCATGAAGAAGGTTTCCTTTATCTGCGACTGCAATAACTGCCATTGCATTTGCAAGACCTTTTGCAACGATGTTTGTCCCTTCTAATGGATCAACGGCGATATCTACTTCTGGACCGTTACCTGTTCCTAGTTCTTCACCAATATATAACATTGGTGCTTCATCAAGTTCTCCTTCACCAATTACAACAGTACCTGCCATGTTTACTGAATCAAACATATCACGCATAGCGGTAGTTGCTGCATCATCTGCTTCGTTTTTCTTTCCGCGGCCCATCCATTGTGCGGATGCTAAGGCTGCTGCTTCTGTTACACGGACAATTTCTAATGCGAGTTCACGTTCCAAGGTGACATTCCTCCAATTTCAAAAATCATACAGTTATAACTATAACAAATAACGCGTGAAAGGTGAATTCGAAAAATTGTCGATTTTTTCAGAAGAAACGGTTACAATTAAAATGTAAATGCTTTAATTTCCAGGTAGGTGACATTCATGTACTTTGTAGACAGAAAAAAAATAGAGCAAATGTTAGCATGTTTAGAACAAGTAGTAGATACATTTCAAGAGAAGCAAGAATATGAAACGGATTTTGAATATTACGCATTAGAGCGTATGTCGCATCTCATCATTGATTGCATACTAGATGTTGGAAATGCAATGATTGATGGATTTATTATGCGTGATCCAGGGAGTTATGAAGATATTATTGATATTTTAATGGACGAAAAAGTCATAAGTGAGGAAGAAGGAAAAGGGATAAAAGAAGTGATTGTTCTTCGGAAAATGCTTATGCAAGATTATATTCAAATGAACCATGAAGAATTATATACAACGATTCAAAAACAAATTGCCGTGGTACAAAAATACCCTGCGAATATTCGCCGTTACTTAGAAAAGGAATTAGGACCTGTATCTGCATTTATAGCAGAATAAGCGCATGGATAAGATCCCCATTAACCTTTTTGGGGGTCTTTTTTGTCTAGGGGAACGGCTCAAAAGGGAGAAGGATGAGAAATGGAGGAAGCACGTACAACGAAGGAAGAAATTGTACAGCTTTTAAAAATAAATGGTGAACAAACAGTTGCATCGTTAGCTGAATCTTTAGAGATTACGGAGATGGCAGTACGTCGTCATTTAAGTAAGCTTGAGAAAGAAAAAATCATTCAGTCGAAAATGGTGCGTCAACATGTGGGAAGGCCAACATATGTATACGACCTAAGTCAAAAAGGAGAAGATTCGTTTCCGAAAGATTATAAGCAATTTGCTTTAGAAGTGTTAGAGGATTTAGAGTCAATCGGTGATGAAACACTTGTTAATGCTATTTTAAAGGCGAGAACGAATCGGATGGAGGAGCAATTACAAAAGCGAATCAGCAGACAAGATAATGTATGGCAGAAGCTTCGAGAAGTTGCTGTTATCCAAGAGAAAAAGGGATATATGGTACAAGTGAAGCAAGAGGGAGAAAACTCGTACATATTACAAAAACAAAATTGTCCATTAAAGGCTGTTGCTGAAAAATATCCACAGCTTTGTTTGGAGGAAGAAAACATGTATAAGCGGTTGTTTTCTGATGAAAATGTGAAAGTGTTATCAAATATGTGCAATGGTGACTGTCACTGTTCGTATCACATACAAGAGAAAAAATGAACGTTATGGGACGCTTTTAGACAAAGCGTTTTTTTCTTTGGAAAAAGCGGTTAATATAAGAAGGGTATGAACGCTAGACAAAAAGGAGAGACAGATGGATGTATAAAGGCTATTTAATCGACTTAGATGGTACAATGTATCGCGGTGAAGAACAAATTGAAGAAGCAAGCGACTTTGTAAAAGCACTACAGGAGCGCGGCATTCCCTATTTGTTTGTAACGAATAACTCAACGCGTAAACCAGAGCAAGTGGCAGAAAAGCTTGTTCGTTTCGATATTCCAGCTAAACCAGAGCAAGTATTTACAACAAGCATGGCAACAGCAAACTTTATTTATGAGCGTAAACAAGATGCGTCTGTGTATATGATTGGTGAAGAAGGATTACATGACGCACTTGTAGAAAAAGGATTCAAACTTGTGGATGAAAATCCTGACTTTGTCGTTGTTGGATTAGATCGGGAAATTACATATGAAAAGCTAGCGAAAGCATGTCTTGCAGTACGTAATGGTGCGACATTTATTTCAACAAATGGAGATATTGCCATTCCAACTGAGCGTGGTTTATTACCTGGAAACGGTTCCTTAACATCTGTTGTTACAGTATCAACAGGTGTAGAGCCAATCTTTATCGGAAAACCAGAATCCATTATTATGGAACAAGCACTAAAAGTACTTGGCATGGCGAAAGAAGCAGCGCTAATGGTTGGGGATAACTATGATACTGACATTTTAGCGGGGATAAATGCTGGTATGCATACACTTCTTGTCCACACTGGAGTCACAACTGTGGAGAAGTTAACAGAGTATGACGTGCAGCCAACACAAGTTGTCCATAACTTGACAGAGTGGATTGAGAAGGTGTAATAGTGAACAGGCAATCTTTTAGATTGCCTGTTTTTTGCTGAATGAAGGCTGTAATTCGATTTAAGTAGGGATGGGCGTAAGTGTATATTAAAATTACATTCATTGTTTAAATTACAGAAAAAGACCTGCTCACTCATCGTTAATCAACATACAGTAATGTAAATCCGTCAAAATATCCACAGCTTACTGTTTTGAGCACTTACTAAAGTAGGGATTATACAGCTGCTGGGAAGGTGGATTTAGCTGCTGAAAAACACTCACTTGAGTGTCTTTTTTACTTTAATAATATTTTTTATAAATGGATTTGCGAGAAGGGGAAGGGATATGGATCGTACGATTACATTCAATTTTGGAATATCCATAGTAATTATTCTATTCGTTTTGTTTGTACTAGCTATATGCGGATGTTAAAAAGACACCCTTTCGAGTGTCTTTTTTTGACTTGAAAACCACATATGTATTAGGACTCCCATCCTATTTGCTATTTTACCATGTTCAGTCATATCCGTTATTGAGAAAATTAAATCAGCATGTCACTCTGCGTTAACCTCACTGATGGAAGTTTCATCTTACCCTAATAAACGATTCACTACTTCTTTTACTTCTTCAAGATATTGTTTTCTCGCGCCGTCATCCACAGAAGGGACACTCGTATAGAATGTGTGCTCTAACGTTTCAATTCCTGTAAATTCAAAGATTCCAGCATCAGTTGTTTTCTTCATTGCATCAAACATACCGCTTGCTGTATAAGCTTCTTTTGTATTTCCCATTGTGGATAGTAGCAATCCTTTTTTACTGCTTAGTAACTTTTCAATTCCATTTTCACCATAAGCGTACGCAAAGCCGTGGCTAAATACACGATCAATATATCCTTTTAAGATTGCTGGAAGACCTGCCCACCACACTGGATAAATAAATGTGATGTTATCAGCCCAAGTGATATGTTCTTGTTCTTCTTTAATATCAGCTGGTGTATTTCCTTGAGAAAAGGAAAAAAAATCAGAAGCTGCTAATACTGGATTGAAATTTAGTTCATATAAATCGCGAACACGTACTTCATGACCTTTTTCTTCAAGTTCACTTTTTACTGTTTCTAAAATCGCATGATTGAAGCTTTGTGGATTTGGGTGTGCATAAACGATTAGATGTTTCATGTTTATTCCTCCTATTTGTGGATATGTTGATAGTTTTTCTTAAAAAGAAAATATTATTGTAACTATTATGGTTACGAGTTGAGGGGGAAATCAAGAAATTCAAATTCTTATTAGAAAATGTGAGATGTGCTATTTTGCGAAGTATGTTTCAAAATATATTTATATTACAATACAAGTACAGTGTGATAGGAAGATTGGTTTCGCAGCAGAATATATATTTAATATAAAGATAATTAAATGAAAAAAAGGGGTATAAAAAATGAATATCATTGAAATTGAAGGGGTAGAAAAATCATTTGATATTGGTGATAGTAAGGTAAAGATATTAAAGAGGATTAATCTCCAAATCCAAAAGGGTGATTTCGTTTGTATTATGGGAGCGAGTGGGTCGGGGAAAACCACTCTTTTACAGTTGCTTGGAGGATTAGATATTCCGACGACGGGAAGCATTCGAGTAGATGGTACTGAAATTTCATCATTAAAAGAAAAAGAACTCGCGTTGTTTCGGAGGCATAAAATAGGTTTTATTTTTCAGCAGTTTAATTTAATACCAGTATTTAATGCGGAAGAAAATGTGGGATTACCGTTACTGTTAGATAATGTCCCGCAGAAGAAGGCGACAACAGCGGCAAAGCGTTTATTAGAGCTTGTTGGTTTAAAAGGGAAAGAACAGCACTTACCATCGCAATTATCAGGTGGCCAACAGCAAAGGGTTGCCATTGCGAGAGCATTTGCCAATGAACCAGCTATTATATTAGCAGATGAACCGACAGGAGCGTTGGATTCTGAAAATAGCAAAAATATCATTGCGGCTCTTCGTAATGCTTGTGATGAATTGGGGCAAACGGCAGTTGTTGTAACGCATGACCCGTTTGTAGCCGCTCATGCAGATAAAGTTGTTTTCTTACTAGATGGTGAAGTAATTCATGAACATGCCGAAAGTAAAGGATGGAAATTCCGGCATATTCCGCAGCAAGTTACGCACATTCAAGAGATTATGAATCGGCACTTTAAGGTAGGTGATAAGAGCGATGTCTTGGATAATTAAATATGCGGCCAAGTCTATTAGACAGAATTGGCTAAGGAACATGTTAATCGCTCTTGGGGCTGCTTTAGGCGTTATGTTAGCAACAATGTTACTACTAGGAAATCAGTCTGTAGAACAAAGTGTTAAAGAGCAGGTTGTGAGTCGTTATGGTGATTATGATTTGCAACTTGGTTATATTAAAAATGATGTGTATTTAAAAGATAAAAAATTAAAAGAACTGAACGGTCTTGAAAGTGCGGAAAAAATATCAAAAGTACTTATCCCTTATCCGTTACCAAATTATAAAGAGCTTTCTGGCAAACCATCGTATTGGGGCGTGGAACAAGATTCTCCCGATATGCGTTCTTATAAAATTACAGAAGGGCGATATCCGAAAGAAGAGGCGGAAGTAGCACTTACGAAAGGGTATACAGATCGAGAAAATATAAAAGTAGGAGATATGATTCGTCTGCCTTTTCCACCGCATGGTGAAAAAAATGTGAGAGTTGTAGGGATTTTGAATCCACCATTGATGGCAGCAATGGGACATAGCGCATATTTTCCGATTGCTTGGATGCAAAAGGAATTAAACTTACAAGGTCAATTTAACCTTGTTCAAGTGAAAACATCTGATGCGAATATAAAAAGAATGATCGCTAGTGATGCGAATGAGAAACTTGAAAATATTAAAATAGATCAGCGTACATATGTAGATAAAGCATTAGAAAGATTAAATGTGATGAAGCCATTAGTCTTTAGTTTAGGCGGAATTGCTTTATTTGTTGTAGCGCTTTTGATTATGGGAAGCTTCTTCTTATCTGTAAGAAGTCGCTTTAAACAATGGGCTTTATTACGTGCGATTGGTAGTAATCCAAATCAAGTCATTTTCGTTGTTTTATTAGAAGCATTATGTATTGGAACGATTGGTTCGTTAGTAGGAGTTGTACTTGGTGCTAGCACACATCAGCTCGCAGCTTCTTTTATTAACAAGTGGGTGAATGTAGAAAGTACAGGGCAAGAATCATTTTCTATTTCATTTGAGATTTTATTCATTACATTTTTACTAGGGATTATCATGTCTGTAATAGGTGCAGCCATACCGGCATTTATGGTAAGAAAAATACCACCAGTTCAAGCTTTAAGACCAGGACTTCCGAGCAATCAAAAGAAAGAACGGAAATGGAGTATCTTCAGTCTTATTGTTTTAATGGCAGGTATCGTAATTGGTTTAAGTGGAACAGTTGTTGAAAAATATATTGGCTTTAATCTAAGTGCGATTGGAGCAATTTTATTTGCAATTGGTTTATTGTTTACAATCCCATTGTTGATTCGTGTGATTACGTCAGTTATCGCTAAACCATTTCAAACGATATTTCGCATTGAGACAACAATTAGTAGCCGAAATGTCATTCGTTATCGTAAAAAGGCAGCTGTTTCAGTCGCAATTCTAGCATTTGGATTTATGTTATCGCTAGTTGGAACGATGTATGTGAATGCGATGTACGAAGGAATGAAGCAAGGATTACAAAAGAATTTACCAGCAGATTTAGTCATTCGTGTTCCAATGGAGTCACAAGGAATTGAAAATATCCCATTTAATTGGCTAGGAAAGATACAAGACGTTGAAGGGGTAAAAGAAATTGTCGGAGCAGCCTCTGATTCCACATCTAAACTTGTAAATTATGACTTTAAAGAAGCAAATCAAGAATGGTACGAATTTATGAAGAAAAATAAATATAATTATGATGCGATGGAAGTTGTGGGTACTGATATTACAGCGTTTCAAAAGGTGACCAAGATGAAAGTTATTTCTGGTCAAAACTTGAGTACTCCATTAAAAGATGGAGAAGGAGTAATTACAAAAGAAACAGCAAAAAATTTAGGGATTAAGCTATATGATACGATTGAAGTGCAAGGGAAAGGGAAGCAAAAACAGTCTATTAAAGTCGTTTCTATTATCGAGAAAAACTTGAGAATGCAAAGTACTTACGTCTTCGTAAATGAACAATGGGCGCGAAATATGTTTCATGTAAAAGGATATGAATCGATTCAAATTATGACAGACTCTAAGGTACCTTTTGAAACAATTAAGAAGAAAGTAACAAAGATAACAAATGGTAAAGATAATATAGAGGTTATAAATAGTACCGATTTATTAAAAGAGCAAGAACAATTGTTATCTCAAATGGTTATGCTCATTCGTTTATTGGTTGTAATTATTTTTGTTATTTCGGGTATTGGCTTAATGAATGCGATTGTGGCAAGTTTACATGAAAGACGCGCTGAAATAAGTATGATTCGTGCAGTAGGAGCAATTCCTGGGCAAATGCGAAGAATTGTATGGCTAGAAGGTACATTACTCGGTGCAATAGCTGGATGTATAGGAATTGGAGGCGGTGTGATTTTTAGCTATATTGTCTTAACGAGTTTAGAACTAACCGTTATTAAGATTCCATACAATCAAGTTTTATTACTGGCTGCAGCGAGCGTTATACTCGGAACAAGTGCAGCAATGATTGCTTCATCCCAGTTAAGAAAATTTAAACTAAGTGATACGCTCAAGGAATTATCAGCGTAAGAAAGACCGCTTTTATAGCGGTTTTTTTTGTGAGTTTGGTTAAATCGTTCTATGAAATAATAAAAATTACTTCTGTTTTTTTAGTATTTTTAACTACTATAAATTAACTAACTCCACGTTATAAAGTAATAGTAAGGACTTGAAAGTGGAGGTGATCCATTCATGATTCATAACGAATTATTCATTAGAAACGAACAGACGGTTAGATTGTATCAGCGTATTATTTCGGACAAACTTTTTTCATTGCATGATAAAGGTGATGGAAAGGTATTGAATGTCCATATTAATATTTTGGCTCAGTTGTTGTATGAAGCATTTAAAGAAATCGATTTAACCAATTCTCCTGTTGTTCCCGTTCTTATTATTTCTAACCCTGTAGCAGTTCAAAGTATTTATGTTCCAGGGATATATACAATGAATTTTGTTTGTAATGAGTTCATGTATATTTGTGATGTTGATCGTCTTCAAAATGAGGTTGCAACATTAGCAATCGGCTATACAATCCAGCATAGTAGACTTGAGCGATTATTAGATAAAGAGGTAGAAAAAATGCTTCTGTATATGATTAAGAGAATAAAGAAATTTTTGGATATCCACGGTGAGTTAACATGTTCTTTTGAAATTGCTGTTAAGGAAGATGTTTTATTATATGAGAACAATCTATCTCCCGTTTTTTTATGTCAATGGATTGTAAATCGATAGGAGTAGAGGAAGGAGAATGAAAAAATGAGTGTCAGATTAAGTGCAAAAGAAAAAGAAGTAGCCATTCTCGTCTCAAACGGAATGAAAGATAAAGAAATTGCTCAAACGTTGTATATTAGCCGGAGAAGGGTAGGGGAGATAATAGCTTCTATTAAAGAAAAATGGAACATTCATCATCGTGTAGAAATTGGAATTCGGGCCTACTATTATGGGCTAATTACGATAGAAATCGCTCCTAGAGAAGAGAATTGTTCACAGAGGATAAAACAGAAGAGTTTTGTTTTTTAATTACAATTTTCGCCCTCTTTGATTGTGTGCAAAGAGGGGAAATGTCATTTTAGAAATTAGTTTGAAAATCTTCTATATCAAGGTCGCATTGTAAGGCGATTTTAAAATATTTTGCTCCTAATTTATAAGCACGTAATTCATAAAAATGATCTCCTAATTCAGTAGCTAGCTTTTTAACCTGTATATATTGTCTGTTACCCATTCCAAAATCAATAATTCTCTGCATTTCTTTCTCGTAGCCCTGATGGTCACCTTGAAGCTTATAGAGATGCGCTTTATATGTATAAATTTCGATATAAACAGAAGGCATATCGTAAGTTTCTAAGATTTGGATGGCTTCCGGCATGACTTTATTGATTTGCTCCCATTCTTTTAAATGTAAGTAAATTTCAATAAGGCTTCGCAATGCGTAAATATTTGACTCTTGCTGATTGATTGCTATATTTATTTTCAAGGAATGCTTGAAGTGTTGAATTGCTGTATCGAATTCTTCTAACCCTTGATATACTCTTCCGTAATTGTAATAAATCATTGCAAAATACATAGCAGGATCGTGAAGTTCTTTTACATATTTTTCAGCTTCTTTTAAGTATTGTAAGGATTCTTCGTATCTCTCATCGAGATGATATTGTACAGCAATTGTAATAAGCGTATCTGATATGAAAACTTTGTTATTTAACTTGCTATATATTTCATATGCTTTTTTTGAATATTTCCGGCTCACACTTTGGTTTTTAATGAGACGTTGTTTAACTAGGCTCATATTATAGTATAAATTAGCTCTTTGTAAGTTTTTTTCCGTAGTTAATAATTGATTTGCCTGCTCGTAGTATTCATTTGTTTTAATAAAATCTTGTTTCATATAAAAATAATTACCACATGCTATGTAATAATAGGAAAAGTCTTCAGCAAACATTTGATTAGGCTGATTAGGTATTAAATTTATTGCTTGTTGATAAATGGAATCACCTTTTTTGGGTGAACTAGTACGAGCGTAATAATGGAGTAGTACACCAAAAATCTGTAAAAGAATTGGGAGTGGATGCATTTCCCGAGTATGTAACTCTAAAAAAGAAATTTCACTTTCAGTCAATTTGTTATTCTCTTTATAGTTTATCGTAATCGCTATTATATCTGCCTCAAAGTCAGTTTTACTTTGCTCCGTGAGATAATCCACACTAATATCCAGTTTGGCTGAAACCTTCTCTAAAAAAGAATGAGAAGGTTTTGCCGTTCCATTTTCAACTCGACTTAAATATGGAATAGAACAAATTCCATTTACTAATTCCCCTTGTGTCATTTCGCGATGTATCCGGATTTGACGTATCTTTTCTCCTATTTTCAAAGTATCACCTTTTTCTCCTTCGCTTCTTTTATCCACATCGGAAGTTCATTCAACAAATTGTTATACAACGTTTCATCTGTTGTTTTTTCGATATCGCGAATGTAGAAGAAGTTTGCGTTATCAATGAAACGCCCTTCCATTTCGTCTAGCTTTCTAAGAACGTCGAATTTGCCGTTTCCAATTCCAACAAACTGCCAAAAAATCGGTTGGTTAGAAGAGAATACAATCGGTTTTTGAATTCCTTTTTTACAGCCTCCATCGTTAATAAAAATAACAAAGGCAGGCTCTGTGCTTTTTTCTTCAATCGTATATTTTTTTATGATATCTTCCATTACTTGTGGCTCATCATTTCGGCCAAATTTATGAATGGAAGTGTTATTTAAAATATGTTTTTCAACATAACCAGCAAAATCTTTTTCGGTAACGGCTGGTAATCTTGAAAACTCATTATCGTACACCCAAATATCTAATGAACCATCGTCATCGAATTGACTTGCTACAGCAAGAACACGTTCAACAACTTCTTGGACAGTACCGTTTTTATAAAGTGTTCGCATAGACCCAGAAATGTCTAATACGAGCGCAACTTTTGCGACAACGCCTGTTAATTTCTTTTTCTCTAATACAACGCGTACTGCTTCTTTTCTTAAAGTAATTGTACTCAAGTATAATCGCTCCTTTTTTTATCATGTAACAAAGATGCCGGTTCTTGAAGTATTATGTATAGATTACGCAGTAGGAAGAGAACTATGGACCATTTGAAGTGCTTTACTTACAATTTCCTCCGCTGCATATATACCAATTTCATTTGTTCTTACAATATGGGGTAATAAACTCCCTTGTTTTGTTTCAAGTTCACCATGAAGAGGTGCGATTGCATGATTCGCCCTTTCTAACATGCATAGATCAAGTAAGGAATCTCCAGCAGTAATTACGGTTTTTTCCTGAAGTTTTTCTTGTACATACTGAACAGCATCCCATTTGTTCACAGGCTTTGGCACAAAATATAATTTTCTGCCTTGCAATGAATGAGTCCATCCTTGTTTATCGAGCCAAGTGGTGAATGAGTGTAATTCGTCGTATGGAATATTGTCACGCTTAATGATGCAGTAGTGAAATAAATCATCAGCTGTTTTTTGTGAAATGACCCATTCTTCATGAGAAATATTTTGAAATTCTGTTAGAACATCTTCTTTTTCCATGCATGCTACTAATCGCTCCGTTTGTATGTTTTCCCAAGTGTCATCTAGCTTACCGTTATGAAGGATATTACCGCCATTGCTTGTAATCGCATATTCCGGAATGACTTCTGTTTGAAATAGTGTAATGCGTTGAAACTGTTCAATCGTTCGAGTTGTAACTGGGATGAATTGTGCTTGTAATTGTAGTTGTTTTAATAAAGAAATCGTTTTGTGTGTGATAAAAGAAATCGCTTTCCCATCTAAAGTCTCGATGAGCTTAATATGTTCGTCTTCTATGTTAGCTCGAAATGATTTCCGAGAATAAATGAGCGTTTGATCAAGATCGCTTGCAAAAATCATGAAGACGTCCTCCTTAGAGGTTTAATTATGCCGCAGCACGAATACGTCATATCTTTATAGATTTCTACTGACACATTTTTTTCTTTTGCTAAAAGTAAAATGTGCTTTAAATCTGGATTGTTTTCGCCCTGGATTAAAATTTTCCATGGTACTCGTCTTAGTAAAACACGCGTTGTTTCTCCAACCCCTGGTTTAATTAAGTTTATATTTTCTATTCCAAAATGCTTTTGAATAGAGGCGATGTCTTGCATACCTTGCCAAGATGGTTCTGTATAGGTAGCAATAATGTGTTCTAGTTGCGTTGTTACGTCAGCGCTAATGGAAGGGAATAACGCTGTGATTTTTTCAATAAAGAAGTTAGATAAATCTTCTGTTTCTAGTTCTCGATAATATTTGGCGCCGTGAAAATCATTTGGACCAATATAAGTTTCATTTAAAACAGTGCGGCTGATTAACCCTGATACAGTCGCGTTTAAACAAGCGCTTGGAATGAGAAAATCTTCTCGTGTTCCATATATAGAAGTACAATGGCCCGGATCAGCAAGCACTGCCATGCAGTCTGAAATATATTCATGATTCTTTTCATTAAATGTATGCACAGATTGGCGTAGTTCTTTTTTTATCGCACCTTTTCCAGTCCAGCCATCAATGAACTGAATGGTTTGATTTGGATGGTGCTTCAAAATATAATGAAGGGCATTTTCATCGATGCCGCGGCCACGAATAATGGAAATACAATAATGCGGCAAGTCGATATTATATTGATAGCGAATGTATCGTTTTATTAAAACACCTATTGGTGTACCGGCCCTCGCTAGTGAAACAAGAACAAGCTTCTTTCCTTTCGTTTTTATAATTTGCTCGGCTACTACACCGGCTGCAATGGCTAGTTTACGTTTGTATTGCTCGAGTGAAGCAAAAAATAAATCCATATAAGGTTTAGATGGTTTATATTCAATTGGAAGCATTTCAGAGTAATGTGTGCCCGATTGAATTGCTCGTTCTCTTTCTTCTGTTACGCTTTCTTCTATGACATCACTAATATCTTTTAATAGAAAAATAGCATCCTCTTTCGCATAACTACCGATAAGCTGTAATGTTTTGGGCTCGGTCATATTTCTTCACCCTCACTTTCTACTAAACCTTTAAATGAAACGATATGAATGAGTGGAATAACTGTTTGTAATTGTGTAAGAAGGGGATGGAAAGCATCTTCCTGTAAATCACGCTCTATAAAAAGAAAGACTTCATCGTAGTCCCCAGGCTGGATATTATAAAAATAACTTGTAACTACTTTATCTTCAGGGCTTTCATAGGAAAAACGACTATGAATAGCGTATTGTACATCACCCGCGTAAGGATGAATAGGACTTCGTGTTGTTGATTGATAGGAAATGTTTTCTCCCATTTCAGCTGCGATTCGCATTGGAAGATACATAAACTCGCCAGTTCCTAAGCAGAGTGTCTGTTGACCTTTTCGATTTTTCCTTAAATCATGACCAATCTTTTTAGCAAAAGAGTGGATACACTTTTGATCATCGGATGAAATGCCAAAACGTCCTGTGTAGTTTATGTAACTGACATCATGGTTTATAGATGTATAAGGTAAAATAGGACATGAAATCATATGTTTTTCTATCTTAGACTCTATTGATTTATAAACTGTCTCATCATGTGAAGAAGAAGAAGTAACAGGACTACCAATTACGTCGATTGAACCGCTTAATAGAGAAATCACATGAATCGTAATATCAAGTTCTTGCTCGAGTTCTGTAAATTGTTTTCGATACGCATCTGAGCGCCAATCTAATAAAGAAGCAATAATATATTCTTTTCTTGGAAACTTTTCTTGAATAGATCGAATGATATTAAGTGCGGTTTTTCCTGTTGTCATTTCATCATCCACAAGGACGATGGGCTGTTCATTTTGAAAATAGCTTTTGTCCACATAGCAACGATGTGATGTCGCGTGAGAATGTTCCTCTTCGAATGTAATGATAGGATCGATTTGTGAGATCATCTCCCTTGTTGTATGAACATATTTTGCATTTTGAAAACATTGAAACATCGAGTGGCCTAATGCGGTAGCTGTTTCTGCAAATCCGATAAATAATACTTCTTTTTCTAGAGGGAATTGATACTGGAGAATTACCTCTAGCTCATTATTGGTACTGTCTTTAGAAGAAATCAGGTTAAGAATTTCTTTTTGATATGGATGATTTGTACGATGTAGCACTTCCATATATCTTGCAGCAAGAGCACAGCCTCCAGCTAAAGAGATTGCAGGTAGAACAGGAAGATGTTTTCCTAAAATGGTACTCACAAATAAAAAGCCGCGCCTCTTATTCATTCTTGCGGCCATTTGAAATAGTTGATCTGGTAATAACAAATATGGATTATGTAGCACATCTATATGAACTGTTATTTTATTTAAAATGTGGTACGTGTACGTTTTGTTTTGACTTTTCGGTAAGGAGATCGAAGAAAGTTTGTTGTTCATGTAGCACCCCATAAATATTAGATTTCAGAAGTGTTTTACGCGCCCAATTATAATGTGGCTTCACTTCATTCATTTTGTTAGAAAAGCTGCTTTTCATAACGCCATTATACGTCTGAGCAGCTTCAAAAACAGCTTTTGCATCTAAATAATCTTCTAGTGTTACAACGTGCAAGGCTTGTACGAGTTTAATGTGAGAAGGATGAATGACCGTTTTTCCAATTAATCCATTTGCTTGATCGAGCAATACTTCATGAATGAGCCCGTCTTCATAACGATGAAGCATTTCCTCACGCATTGTTACTCCAGCGCTTCCGAATGATTTACGGAACGGTGTTTGCCGAAGCTGTGGTTTTAGTACGCGCTGCCTGTTTCCGAAGTACTCCCACACAGGACCAGATATAACGTATTCATCTGCCTTTCTAGAAAAAATATTAATAATATCAGAAATACAATCACGAATAACAGCAATATCATAGATTGTCGTATCTTTATTTCGGCGAATGCCAAATATGCCAGAAAAGTCGGTGGCACCAATTCGTACGTTCAAAATGAAAGCGCGATAAGAATCTAGGATTGCTTTAATTGCTAGTAACGTATCAATACGAGTTTCTTTATAAATAATTTCAGGAGACTCTAAAATAGGCATCCCGTAAAGTGAAAGTGAATATGTTTCGTTTATATCCTGTAGTTCATGAATGTAAGACATTCCGTTCGCAGGTGTGAATTTAGGAAAGACAAAACCGCTCATACAATGAACGGCGCTACCTAGTTCATGAATGAGTGAACGCATCTGTTTCGGTTCACGAATCCGGATAAAGAGAAGTGGCACGTCTGATGGAAGAAGCCTGTTTGCATCAATCATATGAGCCAGTAGTTGCATTTGTATGACGACATTTTGCTCGGCAAGTTTCACATCTCCATCACTAATGGAATCTTCTAAACAAAGTACGATTGATGTAGCACCTTCGTGCTTTTTCGCGGCAATATCCACTGCGATTGTATCCTTTGTACCAGGTGTGTATAGAGTAGCACCTAATGCGTAAGCCAATTGTTCTTTTGTGATATCTTTGGAAAAGGTTATTGGCTCTTGATAGAAAAGTTTTTTCTTTTCTTCAGAAGACAGATAGGAAAAATGCTTCAAGTTGTCACCACCTTATTTTGAACCTGCGACCCAGTTCATGTTCCATTTGTAATGCCGATCCATTTCTAGGTGCCCTCTAAAATATTTCACAAGCCTTTGTACTTTGAATGTCTCATCATTTACATTTTCGAGCATTGCAATTGCACATGTGTTGAAACCGTTACGGTGCTCATCCATTTTTACAATAATATCTGGGCCATTTTCCTGTTTTAATGTGACAATACCATCAACCTGTGACCAGTTAGCTACACCTTCATAAATATAAGAGAAAATTAATATTCTTTTTATTTCATGAATCATGTCTCCGTTAATACGTAAATTTTCTCCTTTATTTGAAGCACCTGTGCGATCGTCTTGATCTAAATGAATGTAAGGCTCGTTATAAAATGAACCAAATATATTTCCAAGTGGTTGTACAACACCTTTCCAACCATCTTTAAATTCAAACAAACAGCCTAAATCTAAATCTATTTGAGGGGAGCTATTTGCAGTTAAGGATGAAAAAAATCCTTTTTGTTTTGGTGTACTTTGTTTACCCCAGTTTAAGTTTACTGCAATTTCGCCAAGAGGCTTGTCCGTTTTTTGTAAGTTGATCGTATCTCCAGATTTCTTTAATTCAATTTTAGAAAGGTTAATACTTTTTGAAATAGGAGAAGGTGCAGCGGTTGTCTTTGCAAAAAAATCAGGTGGTGTATGGGATAAACCAAATTGTTTAGAAAGTTCGATAAGTCCGCCTTGCACACCGCGACCGATGGCACCAAATTTCCATTCTCCTTTGTAACGATAGACTTCACAGGCGATTAGTGCAGTTTCGGATGAGAATTGTTCTTCCAGATTATAGCGGAACATTTCGTCATTGTTTGCGGAGTTTAGAATGCGGACGTAAGAGTGAGCTATTTGTCCAAATGTTTGCAGACGAGTTTGTGCTTCGTGAATCGTAATAGTGAAAATAATACGTTCAATATGAGATGGGAGTTTGGAAAGAGAGATGGAAATTTCCTCGTCATCGCCAGATCCTGCTCCTGTACGATTGTCTGATGAAAGTGTAATCGCATCTTGTAAAGCAGATTGCTGTTTATAAAATATAATATGGTCTGTTGTTGTTAAGCGTCCATTTGCATCTAATAAAAAAGCAGCAGCATCTAAATCGAATGCATGTGAATTTGAATTTGTAGGAAGATCCCAGCCGAGACCTATTTTTATATGAGTTAATGTAGGATTTGTTTTTGTTAAATCTACCTTTTGTCCTTTACATAACTGTAGGGGCATTTTGATTTCACCTCTTTTAGAATAGTTAATCCAATCCTAACATGCTAAGAAAAGTTTTCCAATTTAGTATTTTAAAAATTTACAAACTTTTCAAAAACAAAGTGAGATAATAAGATAAATGTAGAAATTTGTTAGGGAATTGTTTTTTTGAAAGGAAGAAGAAAAATGAATATACACAAACTAACAGAGGCAGAAGCAAAAGAAATCAATACATGGCAGTATGAGGAACTATATTCGTTATACAGCTTTTCAGGCAGTGAAGAGACAATAGAAGAACTATTAGATGGTACATATTATGGCTGTTGTAATGAACATGGAGAATTAATAGGTTATTTTTGTTTTGGTGAAAACGCACAAGTGCCAGGGGGAAGAGATGCGGAGTTATACGTGGGAGAAGATACTGTAGATATTGGGCTTGGAATGAAGCCAGAGCTAACGGGGCGGGGGCTGGGGAAAGCCTTTTTGCAAGCTGGAATAAATTTGGCGGAAGAGCAAATCCAACCGGATAGACTTCGTTTAAGTGTTGCAGGTTTTAATAAACGTGCAATAAGGTTATATCAACAGGTAGGTTTTGTAGCAGAAAAAACTTTTGATGATAGAGGAAGAGAGTTTATTTTGATGACATATTCCTGTAGGAAGAAGAGAAACTGAAGAATTGATACAATAGGAAAAAGACTGATTGTTATCAGTCTTTTCATATATCATTTAACAATTGGTATTTATGAATCTAATAAAAGAATGTAGTTGAGCGGGTATGTTCTTTCATAATTTTTGTATGGATGGTTTGAATGATAAGCTATCATTTTTTCTACGATCTAATTTTTCTAGGGCCGACAATTAATTTGATTGCTGTACTTTTCTCGTTATTGATTGTGATATCTGTAAATGCTGGAATGAGAACAAGGTCAATGCCGCTAGGAGCTACGAATCCTCTTGCAATAGCAACGGCTTTAACTGCTTGATTTAAAGCACCAGCTCCAACTACTTGAATTTCTGTACTACCTTTTTCTCTTAATACACCGGCAATGGCACCTGCAACTGAATTGGGATTGGATTTTGATGATACTTTTAAAATATTATCCATATAAATTGCTCCTCCTGTTATTGAATCATTTTTTTTATTACTGAAAGGAATGTAATTCGCATATCTTTAACTAATATTCAGATCCCAATCAAACAGAACCATTAAGCTTATTCATTCGCTACTTTTTAGGCTATTCCTGTTTATTCGTGTAAATAAAAAAATGATAGGAGTATGAAAAAATCTTGAAAAGAAAGAAAAACATAACGGACCATGATTTTTTCACATGGTCCGTTATGTTTTCTATAACATTTTCAACTGAAAGTATTACGTAAAATTATGCTGACTATTGTTTTACTTTATTCCCCATGCTCCGCGCGATGTGCCAAACGACTAGAAGCGGCAGCGGCAATACCGCCAACAATGTCATCAAGGAATGTATGGACTTTCCCAGTTGATTTATCATTTAAGTATTCTAAAATACCTGGTTTTAATTTATCGATATATCCAAAGTTTGTGAAGCCGATAGAGCCATACACATTTACGATAGAAAGTGCGATGACTTCATCAATTCCGTACAATCCTTCATCCCGTTTTACGATATCTTGTAATGGTTCGCTTAACATTCCTTTTTCGGCAAGGACATCTAATTCAATTCCTGTAATGAGTGCATTTTGTACTTCACGTTTGGATAATACACGTTCTACGTTGTAACGACATTCTGACATCTCTAAATTTGGATGGTATTTCTTTTGAAGAAAATGAACAAGCTCCGCAATATCATCGATTGTTACACCACGTTCTTGTAGAAGTTGTAATGCTCTTTCTTGTAGTTGATTTGATTCTTTCATGTTATCACCTTTTTTTCTTTTTATTATTTGTATACGTTTTACTGCTTTATCATGTGCATAGGAATGAAAGGCGAGCACAAGCTCATATATATAAAGAAAAACCATAGGTGGCGACTATGATGATTCAGCATATTTATGAGCATTATCAAATGCATGTCAAAGAATTAATCCCCCTTGGCCCCTATAAAAGCTTTTGGATTCGCAATAAAATTTATGTACTTCTTCCGATTGGAAATATGGAGGAAGATGTACTTGTTGAAATGAAAAAATTAAGCGATTATATGAACCAGCAAGGGGATATTACTGTTGCGACTTTCGTCCCGACGGTGCACGGTTACTATGTAAGTGAGATAGAAGAAAAAAATTACTGTTTATTAAAAGGTATGCGTTTGCTTGAACGACATGCTACTTCGTTAGGTAGTGAGCTTTCCTTATTCCATAAACGAGGCGCTTTTTTTCCAGAAGAAATAGAACAATTAAGTCGCATTGGTGAATGGAAGTCGTTGTGGGAAAAAAGGCTCGATCAATTAGAGCGATTTTGGCAATCACAACTTATGAATCAGCCATCAGATGTATTTGATCAACTATTTATTGAGTCTTTCCCATACTATTTAGGCATTGCTGAAAATGCCATTCAATATGTTGTTGATACAGAAATAGATGATACACCTCAGCTTGCCGATGCAGCAACAATCTGTCAAGAACGCTTTACCCCTTTATTATGGCAGCAAACTAATAAATTAAAAATCCCCATCGATTGGGTATATGATCATCCAAGTAGAGATTTGGCGGAATGGATTCGATATGTATCGATGGAAAAGAAGAAAGATTGGGAACAAACAATTTTTCAGTTTGTAACGGATTATGAGAAAAATTATGCACTTTCTTCTTTTGGCTGGCGTCTACTATTTGCGCGTCTTCTCTTTCCACTTCGCTACTTTGAAACGGTAGAACAGTACTATCTGACGGGAAATGAAGAACAAAAAAGTATGTATCGAGATCGCTTAGAAGACATTTTACACGATGTGAACCGTTCAGAGCAATTTATGAAGCATTTTTATGAATTTCTTCGCTTGCCTGTTGATAAGCTCGGAATTCGAAAGTTGGATTGGTTATCTTAATACGAATTTACAAAAAAGAGACCATAGTGGTCTCTTTTTTTGTAAATTATCCAGTGGAAGCAATTCTAAGCGAGCCGCTTCCGCTTTAAATTTAAAATACTTGTTCTACTTCGATAACGCCTGGTACTTCTTCAAGTAGTGCGCGTTCGATACCAGCTTTTAATGTGATTGTAGAACTTGGGCAGCTACCGCATGCACCCATAAGGCGTAGTTTTACAATACCTTCTTCAATATCTACTAATTCAACGTCACCGCCATCACGAAGTAAGAACGGACGTAATTTATCTAATACTTCTAGTACTTGTTCTTGCATATTTGGGTTTTCCATTTTTATCGACTCCTTTCATCCATTTTATTATAATCAAGATACAGGGGAAAATCTATTTTTTCTGTTCTTGTTTTATTGTCGAAATATTGTATCATGTTTACAATGTGTTTTTTCAGTATAGAGGACAAGAATTAAACTTGTAAAGAGATGTGCTTATGAGGAAAGTCACCGAATCGTACTGTTAGAACAGAGAAGTGGGGGAGAAATAATGGTAAATGTTCAAGTATATGGGGCAAAAGTAATTTGTGCGAGCTGCGTTGGAATGCCGTCTTCGACTGAAACATTTGAATGGCTACAAGCGGCAATTGGTCGTAAATATGAAGGTCAAGATGATAAATTTAAGTTTGAATACGTTGATATTCAAGAAGAGCAAGAAGATGCAGAAAAGCAGGCTTTCGTAGAGCGTGTAATTGAAGAAGATTTGTTTTATCCAGTTGTTCTTGTAAACGGAGAAATCGTTGGAGAAGGAAATCCTCGTTTAAAGGACGTATACGAAGAAATTGAGAAATATTTATAATACAAAAAAGTCTTTGCGGTAGCAAAGGCTTTTCTTATATGTTTATACGGAAAAAATAACCGTTATAGGTAATCTTATCAAGGGGGTATACGTGTGAAAGGGGTAGTGAAACATAGACTTCCAGAAGAAGTAAAGGTCTTAATGGAGCAATATGTGATTGGATTACAAGATATTTTTTTAAACGAACAATTAATTGGAGTATATGTATATGGTTCAATTGCATTAGGAGCATTTCATTTAGAAACGAGTGACGTTGATTTTGTTACAGTAACGAGAGAGTCGGTCAGTGAAACCCAGAACATACAAATAATTGAGTTACACAAAAAATTGAGTAAAAGCATGTTAGGAAGACGAATGGACGGTATGTATATTCCACTCGCTGATTTAGGGAAATACAATGAGGAAATGCCGCAGTATGTCTATTGTGCAGATGGAAAAGCTCACACAGGACATTGGGATGTGAATGCTGTAACGTGGTGGACGTTAAAAAATCAAGGGATTACTGTAATTGGGGAGGAAGCAAGTAAGCTTCCGTTTCAGACGCCATGGATTGATGTGGTAGAAACGATGAAATATAATGTAGAACAGTACTGGAGTGAAAAAGCATCACGGCTATATTTATTTTTAATTGAAGAATGGGTAGAATCAGCTGTTGTAACGATGGGACGCATTTTGTATACATTAGAGCATAAAATAATTGTTTCAAAAGATGAGGGATTACAATATATGATGAGGGCGTCTAGTGAAAAATGGATGCCTTTGTTACAAGAGGTAGAGCGGATGCGTCATAATAAGAGAGCGAAACGAATGATTTCCATTTGGAAGCGGGCAGATATGACGAAGAAGTATTTGCTTAGTGGGATAGAGGAGTGCCGGAGGAAATGGGAAGGATAAAAAAGCAGCCATACTACAAATAGTATGGCTGCTCAGTTTGTAGATAAAGGGATTTGTTAGTGCTTAACGTACACACTACTTAGCTACTCATTATTATGCTGTGGAAGTATTGTCGTCTTTACGTACTTCGAAAAACTCATTTTTGCACAGGTATTTAAAAATTCTTTGTGTAACTTGTTCTTCTTGATCTAGCAAGAAGCGATGATCAAAAGCATAGAAGGATTGTCCCTGAATTAGTTTAACATAATACATAACCGATACCTCCATTATAGAACGATACAAATCTAAAGATTTATTACTATAATATCCGTAAATTGGATTAATATACCAGGTACGTTAATCAGGGATTCTATATAAACCCATCTTGATTTTCCAACATATAAAACGCGGCTATGGAAACAAAAGCGGATCTCCACGCGTTTACTCCCTTTGTTTTAACTTGGCATGGGGCAGGGAAAGGCCCTAACCGCTTCTATGCATGGCTAGATGCTCTCTCCCATCTAAAGATTAGGTTTTATTCCGGTTTTTCAATTTGTACTTACATATTCATACCGTATCAAAAAAGGAGAAAAATAGAAAAAAACAAGAGCGATAAGCTCTTGTTTTTTAACCATTATGATATTTATACATCCAAAGGATACCCGACTTGAGAAGTCTAGGAACTCGTCCCATTAATGGTTGATTTGCTAATAATCCGAATCCGTGTTTCTTACCGAGAGAACCGAGAACACCTTTTAATTTAATAACAGGTAGTTCATCAGGAAGGGGCTCATTGTTCCAACGTTTTAATAATATTTGGACAATTTGTTCACCTTGGCCTTCAGCAAGCTGTGCAGATGGGGCATGTGGAAGAGAAGCGCAATCTCCTACAACATAAACATGCTCATCATTTGGAATATTATGATATTTTGTTAATACAACCCGACCACCACTATCTTGTTCGACTGGAAGGTTTCGAACAACTTCGTTTGCTTGAATACCAGCTGTCCATACGATTGCATCACATTGAAGCGGTTCGTCATGGTTGTACACAACGTTTGGTTCTACTTTCGTAATGTTAGAGTTTCGTATAATTGTAACATTATGCTTTACGAACCACTCTTCTACGTATCTACTTAATTTTTCTGGGAACGGGAATAAAATGCGATCTTTTCGATCAAATAAGTAGATCTTTAAATCAGAACGGCTTTCACGAAGTTCACTTGCAACTTCAACACCGCTTAAACCAGCGCCGACAACAGCGACCGTTGCGTTTGGTTCTAAACTATTTAATTGTTCATACGTTTTACGAGTTTGTTCAATTGATTGAAGGCTATGTGTATATTCCTTCGCCCCCGGAACGTTAT
Source organism: Bacillus sp. 105MF (assembly GCF_000374885.1). Lineage (NCBI taxonomy): Bacteria > Bacillati > Bacillota > Bacilli > Caryophanales > Bacillaceae > Bacillus > Bacillus sp. 105MF. Next base: position 37,998 of record NZ_KB895593.1, read on the forward strand.
GATACTTGTCTTCGCAGCCAAGGCCGATAATTAAGTCATCATATTCGACAACTTCACCGCCATCGAGATGAACGGCTTTGTTTTCAATGTCAACATTCGTTACAGTGCCATATTGAATATTGAGACGCGGGTGTTCTGGAAACGGAATGCGAATATGTGTTTCTGAAATTGTACCCGCTACTAATGCGTAATATTCTGTTTTAAAACAGTGGTATGGTACTTTGTCGATTAATGTCACTTGGACATCATCTGGGAGTTGATTGTTTGGAAGAAGCCGTTGTAGAATTCTCATTCCACCGTAGCCGCCACCCAGTAATACGAGGTGTTTCATGATGGATTACCCCTTTTCTGTTGAAATATCCCCTAATCATACAATTATATATTGAAAAAATATTTTGACTTTACTCACTCAAATTATATCGAATTTGTGAACAAATAACAATGCATGAATGTGTACTCTGTTGTACAATAAGAAGAAAAGTGGACAAACTGTTTTAATTTGTATGCTGGAAAATCAATATGTAGATAAAAAAACGATAGAAACCCTTTCTTTTAGGTTGGAGAGAGCGTCCGCCGATGGATAGAAGCGGTCAGTGCCTTTGTTGGCCCCATGCGATGTGAAACCAGAAGGATGAAATGAGTGGAGATCTTTTTTTGTTTTCATAGCAGTAGTTTGTATGCTGGAAAATCAATATGTAGATAAAAAAACGATAGAAACCCTTTCTTTTAGGTTGGAGAGAGCGTCCGCCGATGGATAGAAGCGGTCAGTGCCTTTGTTGGCCCCATGCGATGTGAAACCAGAAGGATGAAATGAGTGGAGATCTTTTTTTGTTTTCATAGCAGTGAAGTGTATGTTGGGAAATCAACATGGATTTATATAGAGAAGATCTTTTGATTCGAAATGAAACAGTAAAGTAGCTAAATATTTTATTAGGTGTAATTAAAACAACAAGAAACAGCTTAGTTTTCTTATTATAGAGTTATTTTTGGGAGATACAGGGGGGATTGTTTTGATTAAGCCATTAATCGAATTTTGTGTAGGTAATCTTGCGAGTGGCTCACAAGCAGCGCTAGAAAAATTTGAAAAAGATCCAAATTTAGATGTTATGGAGTACGGTTGTCTGGGCTATTGTGGCATTTGTTTTGAAGGGCCTTTTGCACTTGTAAACGGGGAAGTCGTACAAGGTGCAACGGTAGAAGAGCTTGTGAAAAATGTATACGATTATTTAGATGAAAACCCAATGTTTTAAGGCGTTGCATATAAGCAACGTCTTTTTTATCATTTTAACCGAGAAGACTCCCTCCTCTAAACGAAGTGAAGGTGGGGGGAGTTCAATTGTTTCACCAGAGTAAAAATTCTTTTAGAGGAAATGCTAACAAAGAATTTGAACTTTAGAGGTGACAGAATGAATATTATTTGGGGATTCGGTGGAATAATCGTTATTCTTTTAATTGGTTATTTACTTTCAAATAATAAAAGAGCAATCTCGCCGCGTACTGTATTTGGTGGACTCGCAATTCAGTTATTATTTGGCTTTATCGTATTAGAGTGGGATGTAGGGCGAATGGTTTTAGAGAAGGTAACGCAGTTTGTGCAAAAGATTATGGATTTTGCGAATGCGGGTATTTTATTTTTATTCGGTAGTTTAGGGGACCCAACGAAAACAACTGGATTCGTATTTGCGTTTCGGGTGCTGCCAATTTTAATTTTCTTATCATCGGTTATTGCTGTTTTATATTATTTAGGAATTATGCAATGGATTGTTCGAATTATCGGTGGTGCACTAGCAAAGCTATTAGGGACTAGTCAATCCGAATCGTTATCTGCAACAGCGAATATCTTTTTAGGACAGACAGAAGCGCCGCTTGTGATTCGACCATACATGCCACGCCTGACAAAGTCAGAGCTGTTTGCGGTGATGGTGGGAGGATTAGCATCTGTATCAGGCTCAACGCTTTTTGGATATGCTGCGCTTGGCGTGCCGCTTAAGTTTTTATTAGCGGCAAGCGTTATGGCGGCACCTGCTGGACTTGTTATGGCAAAATTATTGTTTCCAGAAACAGATAAGCCAGAAGTACATAATAAGCATGAAGACGATGATAAAGATGGTGACAAAAAACCAGCAAACGTCATCGATGCCGCAGCGCGCGGAGCAGCTGATGGATTATCACTTGCTTTAAATGTTGGAGCAATGTTAATTGCTTTTATTGCCATCATCGCTCTTTTGAATGGAATTGTTGGTGGGATTGGTGGTCTTTTCGGTTATCCAGATCTATCCCTACAACTTATATTAGGATATATTTTTTCACCGCTTGCGTTTGTCATTGGTGTACCGTGGACAGAAGCAATTACAGCGGGAAGTTTTATTGGGGAGAAGTTAATTTTAAATGAGTTTGTAGCGTTTACTGATTTTGCTCCTCATATGGGGAAACTTTCAGAGAAAACAATGGCAATGATTACCTTTTCGCTTTGCGGATTTGCGAATCTATCTTCTGTTGCCATTTTACTTGGGGGACTTGGGGGAATGGCGCCAACCCGTCGTAGTGATATTGCGAAATTTGGAATAAAGTCAATTGTAGCTGGAACACTTGCTAACTTATTGAGTGCTGCAATTGCAGGAATGTTTGTGTGAAATAAAAAAAGGCCCTTTCCGAGAAGGGCTTTTTTCTTACACAATTTGTGTAAGAACGGCTCTTATATAAAAGCCATCAAAACGTTGTCAAATATGAGAAACGGGGGACGTTCTTATTGTGTTCCAAAAGCATGCATTTTATACTTAAAACAACAAATTTTTTTTGGAGTGAATGAGGATGAATAAATTTTCTTTTACAAAAATGCATGGTCTTGGGAATAGCTATATATATGTAAATATGTTTGAAGAGCAAATTCCAGAAGAGGAACTATCTCTTGTAGCGGAAAAAGTGTCGAATATCAACACTGGAATTGGCGCAGATGGAATGATTTTAATTTGTCCGTCTGAAGTAGCACCAGTGAAAATGCGCATGTTTAATAATGATGGGTCAGAAGGAAAAAGCTGTGGGAATGGACTGCGTTGTGTAGCGAAATATGCGTATGAGCATAAACTAGTAGAAGAGACTGTTTTTACAATAGAAACATTGGCTGGAATTGTAACGGCTGAAGTGACAGTAGAAGACGGTATCGTTACATTAGCTAAAATTGACATGGGAGCACCTCGTTTAACTCGTGCAGAGTTACCGATGCTTGGCGAGGGAGAAATACCGTTTATTCGTGAAGACTTCCTATACAATAATCATCGCTATGCGTTTACTGCTGTTTCAATGGGAAATCCGCATGCGGTCATTTTTGTTGATGATGTGGAAGAAGCTCCGCTTACAACATTAGGTCCGGTACTTGAGACTCATGAAATGTTCCCGGAACGAGTGAATGTTGAATTCATTGAAATTGTAAATGACAATGAAATGAACTTCCGCGTTTGGGAACGTGGGTCAGGTGTGACGCAGGCATGTGGAACAGGAGCATGCGCAGCAGTTGTTGCAGCAGTGTTGAATGAAAAAATGAAACGCGGTGAAGAAATTACGGTTCATTTAGCAGGCGGAGATTTAATGATTGCCTGGACAGGAGAAGGGAACGTTTTGATGAAAGGTCCAGCGGAAGTAATTTGCCGCGGAGTGTATGAGTACAAGATAGAGGCGTAAAGATGTATAATAGAACGAGAGAAGAAAGGAAGGTGGATTTCATGATTGATGTAACAGAACAAGCAGCATATCAAATTAAAGATATGTTAAAAGATGCTGAAGATGGAGAGAAGTACGTTCGCCTTGCTGTGCATGGCGGTGGATGTAGCGGTCTTTCTTACGGTCTAGGATTTGAAAGAGAACCAAATGAAGACGACACAGTGCTTGAGTTTTTCGGTGTTGAATTTGTTATTGATAAAGAAAGTGCTCCGATTGTAAAAGGAGTAAAAGTTGATTACAAGCAATCTATGCTTGGCGGCGGGTTCACAATCGATAACCCGAATGCAATCGCATCATGCGGATGTGGATCATCTTTCCGTACGGCGTCGAATGCTGGTAAGCCGGAAGAGTGCTAATGTAATGCTTTTCGTATCGAGATATGATTGAGTTTTGGAGACTTAATCAAGCGCTTATTTAATTCGCTATAAAGGAAAAGAGTGTCCGAAGACGGACGCTCTTTTTTTATTCATATAATTAGTGTTATTGATTGTTAAGAGAATAACCTATTTTATGATGTTGGAGAGGGGAATCTAGCTGCTTCAAAGTGCATGAGGTGTACTGTATTTTCAAGCGGTTCGGGAACAGTATTACCATCTGTAGTAGCTTGGGCAATAACTCGTATTGTATCTCCCACCGATAATTTTAAGATAGCAGAAATGCTTACTAGATTAACAATATCTAATTCTTCACCTGAAAAATCGTTATCAGCAACTACAGCATTCCTGTTGATTGAGATAAATATCCTTACAGTATAAGTTGTGACAACATCAGAGAAAAATCCGATACTTGCTATGTTGTAGTTAAGTTTAAAAAGTAGAAATAAAATACGCCCTACAACACGAATTTACCTGCTGCTTTGTTGAATTCCCTAATAAAGTAAAAACAGTCAATCCATTAGGTAAATCTAAATCTTCTGCACCAGATTGTCCTACACGTACAGGGGCTGTAGGGATGGGAATATTATAAATTTCTATAGTATTATCACCAATGTTTGATACATAAAGGCAAGTATATCATTTTATCAAGGACCACTCTTTATATATAAAGTGAAACTTTAATCAGTGGGTTTTTTTTCATCGCCCACTGATTATTAGTTGAACCAATTGGGCTTTTACGGGATAAATTCATTTTGTTTATTGAACATGGACGTTGCGGTTATGTGAAACAAAAGATGATATGCACTCGTTTGTTCTATTTACTTTACCGCCGCATGTGGCAGAAAAAGGATCTGGCCTCTTCGAAATCCTCTCAATTCTCCTTAAAAAAGGATTTTTATGTTCGTTTTACAATTTGTATTTGTATATAATTTTTTTTTATTAAATTCACATAATGTTCAAACAAATATGTCTAAAAACTCGGAAGTTATAGTATTCTTGAATTAAGAATAATTTTTCGACAAATAAAGACAAAAAAATTATGGTGATTGGAAAATTTTATTTTATATCTGTGATTACACAGACAATAAGGAGAAATGATTATGGCGAACAAACGTTGTAAATTACTTCATAAATCGTTTAAAGAATTGGTACAAGAAAATAAACAAAAGATATTGAATGATAAACAAGAGATGGAAAAAATTGAACAACGTATTGAACAACGTTATACAATTAATAAATCGGCTTCCTAATTAAGATACGAAAACTTTGTTGATATACAAAAAAGAAGATAATCGACTAGGTGCAGTAGTTGGTTATCTTTTTTGTTTTTTCAGTGTTTAATCTTACAAAAGTGTAATGTTCATGTCACGTTTTTGAATTTCTCCTCTGAAGAAAAGAGATTATGATAACAACATAATAAAAAACACATGGGGTGAATAACGTGAAAAGATATATTGCACTTTTTAGTATTTTAATTGTATTTGCTAGCTTGTTAGTTGGCTGTGATTTAAACCGTATGGGAAAAGATGAGTACTATGTTCAAATTACAGTTGATGGAACGGAAAAAAATGAAAAAGCTGATAATGGTCAGCCTCACAAATCATTTGAGTATAAGTTACCTGCATTTGATAAAGATGGTAAAGAAAAAGAAATGGAATTTACAGCTGTGAAGAATCTTCGTAAGGAAGCATTTCTACGTGTATTCTACTCCGATAAAAAAGGTGTAGCAGCTTGGGAAGAAGTGAAGAAGGACGAGCTTCCTGCAAAAGTGAAAGAAAAATTAGGCGTGAAATAATGAAGAAAGAGTTGGCCAAATGGTCAACTCTTTTATTTGCTTACAAAGTCTTCTTCTGAAATTACTGTAAATCCATGTCTGCGAAATAAAGCAGTTGTTACACCATATCCATCTCGTTTTTTTCCGTTGAATTCTCCTGTATAAATGGTAGAACTTCCGCAAGAAGGACTTCGTTCTTTTAAAATGATGTATTCTGGATTTAAATCTTGTATTTCTTTCAAAGCTTTATAAGCTCCATGTACGAAAGCAGTTGTTACATCATTACCTTCGTTGTCCATTACCTTTGCTTTACCATCTAGTACATCATCACCATTGCCTCCGATAATTTCTGCTGATGGACGAGGTGTAGGTAAGCCTCCCAATACCTCTGGACAAACAAGAACAGCTTCTTCTTTTTGTAATAGCTCTTCAATTTTTGAAATGAGATTGTCATTTCCATCGTAACGACAAGCAATACCAGCTAAGCAAGCACTAATTACAATCATGTTTTTTACCTCAGTTCATTAAAGATTATGAAATAATTTCTAATTTTACTGTTGTTCTCTTGTTGATATGCGGGATGATAAGAATAAAAACTTTTTATCATTTAATGAAAACATATAGTGAATTTCAAAGTAAAGAAGAATGTAATATATTTCTTAAATAATAACGGGGTAAAACAAACAGGTTGGCTATCCAATGGTGGTAAATGGTATTACCTTGACTCTTATGGAGAAATGGTAACAGGTCAAAAATTTATTGATAACAACTGGTACTATTTTAATGATAACGGTGTTTGGATTGGTTAATTATAAGTAATAGTCTTTATCGATAAGTAAAGCAGGTCGTGGGATTAAATATGACCTGCTTTATTTTTTATGCTTTCAAGTCATCAAAAAGGAGAGATTTCTATTATTTCATGACAACATATAGCGAATTTTAGAGCGTTATTAAACTTGCATAATTTAAAAAAATTCTCTAGTAATTTGTTTATAACAATCTATAGCTCATAACCATCTAGTAATTTGTTTGTACAAATATTACAAAAAAACATTTAATTCATTTGATAAAATTGGTAAAATAGTATAAACTATCTATTTTTTGAAAAGGGGAAAGAGAATGAAAAAGGGAAATAAAATGAAAAAGATGATTGCTACTTCTGTACTTTCTACTGCACTATTAATTCCAGCTATTGCTCATGCAGAAGAAAACAAGACGATTCAAAATTCTACTGCTACTCCTAAAGTTGCAAGTGTAAGTAAGG